>NZ_CAQIVA010000002.1:0-128458 GCF_948810725.1 uncultured Rikenella sp. | reverse complement strand
CGGTGGTGCTGCCGATCGGGGCCGAAGATAAGTTTACCGGAGTGATCGACTTGGTATACAACCGGGCGTACGTCTATTTCGATGACAAGACCGTGCGGGACAATTACCACATCGAAGAGATTCCGGAAAACTTGAAGGCTGAGGCTGCTGCTGCGCGGGCTAAGCTCATCGAGGAAGTGGCGGCGTCGGACGACGCTTTGATGGAGAAATTCTTCGAAGATCCCGATGCCATTACGCCGGACGAAATCATCGTCGCGCTGCGGAAAGCTACCATCAATATGTCGGTGGTGCCGATGCTCTGCGGTTCGTCGTTCAAGAACAAGGGGGTGCAGCTCTTGCTGGACTCGATCGTCGCATACCTGCCGTCGCCGCTCGATGTAGAGGCTATCGTAGGGACCGACCCGCGGACGGACGAAGAGACCAAACGCCATCCGTCTGAATCGGATCCGTTCTGTGCTTTGGCCTTCAAGATTGCAACCGACCCGTTCGTGGGACGTCTCGGATTTATCCGCGTATATTCGGGGAAATTGGATGCTGGTTCGTACACGTTCAACTCTCGTTCAGGGAAGAAGGAACGCATCTCGCGTATCTACCAGATGCACGCCAATAAACAGAATCCGATCGAATTCGTCGGGGCAGGGGATATTGCTGCGGCGGTAGGGTTCAAGGATGTGCGTACCGGGGATACCTTGTGCGACGAAAACCACCCGATCGTGCTCGAATCCATGACCTTCCCGGAACCGGTGATCGGGCTCGCCATCGAACCCAAAACCCAGAAAGACCTCGATAAACTCGGGGTAGGGCTGGGGAAACTGGCTGAAGAAGACCCGACCTTTACGGTTAAGACGGATGAAGACTCCGGACAGACCGTCATCTCGGGGATGGGGGAATTGCACCTGGAAATCATCGTCGACCGCTTGAAACGCGAATTCGGCGTCGAAATCAACCAGGGCGCCCCGCAGGTGAACTACAAGGAAGCGTTGACCGGGACGTTCGAACACCGCGAAGTGTTCAAGAAACAGACCGGGGGGCGCGGTAAGTTCGCCGACATCATCTTCGAAATCGGGCCGGCTTCGAGCAAAGAAGTGGTCGGTCTGGAATTCGTCGACGTGGTCAAAGGGGGGAACATTCCCAAGGAATTTATCCCGGCTGTGCAGAAAGGGTTCGCTTCGGCGATGGAAAACGGCGCTTTGGCCGGCTATCCGATCGACGCCATGAAGGTGACCTTGAAAGACGGTTCGTTCCACCCGGTCGACTCGGATGCCTTGTCGTTCGAAATCTGTGCCCGGAACGGGTTCCGGCATGCGGCCATCAAGGCCAATCCGGTGATTATGGAGCCGATTATGGCGGTCGAAGTCGTTACCCCGGAAGAAAACATGGGGGATATCATCGGCGACCTCAATAAACGGCGCGGCCAGATCTCCGGGATGGAATCCAAAGGGAATGCCCGGGTGGTCAAGGCGAAAGTGCCGCTGGCAGAGATGTTCGGCTATGTGACTGTACTGCGGACGATTTCGTCGGGTCGTGCGACCAGTTCGATGGAATTCTCGCACTTCGAAGCCGTGCCGAACAACGTCTCCAAGGAGATCATCGAAAAAGCAAGTGGTAAATTCAAAAACGAAGACGAATAATGAGCCAGAAAATCAGAATAAAACTCAAATCCTACGATCACAATCTGGTGGACAAGTCTGCCGAAAAGATCGTCAAGACGGTGAAATCGACCGGAGCTGTGGTCAGCGGGCCGATTCCGCTGCCTACCAACAAAAAGATCTTCACCATCAACCGGTCGACTTTCGTCAACAAGAAGTCGCGCGAACAGTTCCAGCTCTCCACGTTTAAGCGGATTCTGGACATCTACAGCTCGACCTCCAAGACCATCGACGCCTTGATGAAACTCGAACTCCCGAGCGGGGTAGAGGTTGAGATTAAAGTCTGAGGATTTTAAATAGATAAGATTCGTCTACAATGTTGTTCGGAAGCGTTCTCCTTGAGATTTTGAAGGGGGAACGCTTCCGAATTTTTGTTGCGAGGGGAGTGGATATTTATCTGAAAAAGAAGTTAAATTTGTCATAGGAAACACTTATTGCTATGAAAATACATGCGGTCGCTTTTCTTTGCACGGCAGCGTTGCTGGGCGGATTCGTCTCATGCGGCGGAGGAACCTCTCCGGCGGGGCGGGAGGTGCCCGAAGTGGCTGTGCATGTGGAGCCGCTGCCCGGCGATACCCTGATGCTCGGATACATCGGTTCGGTGACCGTGCGGGACTCCTTGCTCTTTTTGGTCGATTACGGGCGCGCCGGTCAGGCCGACGCGTTGGTGCAGCTCTATAGCTATCCGGCCTTGCGGCCGCTGTGTCGGTTCGTCAGCCGGGGGAAAGGGCCCAACGAGACGCTCGGGATATCCGGCTATGTCGTCGATGACGACAGCGTGCGGGTATTTACCATGGTGGCTCCCCGAATGTTCGTCTATGGACTGGCCGATTTGGTACGCGGCACGCGGCTGCCGGCGCGGGTGATTCCTTATCCGGAAGAGTGCGGAGAGGCAGCCGGGTTCTGTCGGACAGACTCCGGATTCGTGTTCGGGTCTTTTTCCGATGAATCTACCGGGCGCATCGTCCAGATCGACAGCCTCGGAAGTGTGGTCGGGCGCTATTATTCAATACCTTACCGGCCGGAAGATGTCGAACAGTTGGGCGGTGCTCCGGGCAATATGATTCCTTATCTTTGGCAAGCCACCGTGGCTGCGGCGGGCGAGACGGTCGTGTTCGGCACCAAATTGGGCGATGTGCTCGAAATCTATAACCTGCGCGACTCGACCCGGAATCGCGTGGTTCGCGGGCCGAACGGGCCGCCGGAGGTGAAGCGCGACGGGCAGTCTTTCATCTTTGGGCTCAAAAAGGGGTATCGGGATTTGAAAATCGTCGGCGACCGGATTTACGCCCTGTATCGGTACGAGCAGCAGAGCGAAGAGGATGAGGCCGACTCGGCAGAGGAGAATAAGATGAGTGTGTTGCGCGTATTCGATTTCGACGGGAACTGGCTGAAGAGCTATGTGTTGGATCGTCCGCTCGGCTGTTTCGATATGCTGGCCGACGGTCAGACGGTGGTTGCCGGCGACCCGACGGCGGAGTACCAGCTCTGCACCTTCACGCTGCCGGAAGAGTAATGGGTGATAATTAAAAAAATAAAGTTGGATATTGCTTTTTGTGAATATTATGATTTATTTGTGATGGATGTTTTACTTAAAACTTTGATGACATGAAAAAGTTAAACAAAAAAACGATTATCGCCGTATGCGGCGGAATGTTGGTTGCAGCAGGGTCGTATTTGACTTATTTGCAGGCGCAGCCTCAGGAACAGATGTCAGATCTGACATTGGCCAACCTGGAGGCGATGGCAAATGATTTGGATAATCCGGACTTGTTTCGAATTACGTATAGGTGTAGAGGAGAGGGTGATTTGTTCTGTCCGAAGACGGAAGGTACGGCTGGTACGGTGATTGAAAAAACGAAACAATTATGAGGTGGATTACTCAGATATTCCTTGTGTGTTTAGGAGGAGTCTTCGCAGCGTGTGGAGGTAATTCGTCTGTTGTAGATCAAATTGAAACAGACAAAATTCAAGTCGATTCGCTTAAAACGCCGGAAAGTCTCTTTCTGGGGCATGTGCGCCAGGTACTTGTGCGGGATTCGGTTTTGTATATCTGGGATATAAAAAGTCCCTCGATGATGCTTGCCGTGAAATATCCTTCTTTGGAGCCGATTTGCGAGTTCATGCCCAAAGGAAAAGGGCCGGAAGAGTTGTTGGGGCTCGGTGGCTTCGATTTGGATGATCGCTACTTGTATGTCATGGCCAGCCGCGAGCCGAAGATGGCGATATACGCGCTGGACAGTCTGAAACAAGGTGCGCGGCGGCCGTTGCGTATAGTGGAATATCCGAATGAAGTCTCACCGTCATTGGCATTTGCCAAAGCGAATGGAGATACCGTTGTATTGCAGAGTGCAGGGGTAGATCGAAGAGTGCAACTCTGTGATACATCCGGTCATATTTTACGCGTACAATACGCATTGCCGGAGGGTTCTAAAACGAATGAAACGGAGCCGGCATTGATGCCGTATCTTTGGCAGTCTCGGATAGCTTTTCGGGGTGGGTGGCTGGTTCTGGCCGCGCGTTTGGGCGAAGTGCTCGAAATCTGTCACCCTGCCGATACAGTGCAAAAGGTAGTGGTTGTCGGTTCGGATGGAGCGCCGGTTATTAGTCCTGAGGGCTTTGTGGGGGAGGTAAATGGTTTTATAGAAGTGCGGATTGCCGAAGATAAAATATATGCCATTTATTCCGGAGTCTCCATGAAAGAAGTCGATCGTATCTTTGAGGAAGGAGGTAATGCGCCGTCCGGAGGTCGTTACTTCCGGGTTTATGATCTGAATACAGGTCAACTGGAACGTATTTACGAGCTCGACCGTTATATCTCGACCTTCGACGTGCTGCCGGATGGGCGGACGGTCATTGCAGCCGATCCGAATTCGGAACATCAGCTCTGCACCTTCACCCTGCCCGATTGATTCCGCCGCGATTCAATCCGAACGACAGACGAACCCCGTCCCGAACAGAAAAAGGGCGGGGTTTTCTCGTTCGCTCTTCGGCCCCTTGTCCGCTGAGAATGAATGCCCCGCCACCGAAAAAAATCCACCGAAAAATTTGATAATCAACCGAAAAACCCTATCTTTGCAGTCGCCTTTGCTCTCTTTATGCAGGTAAGCGATTGATTTCGAGCCTCCTGTCGCTGAAGCGAGTTGAAAAGGCAGACACTTTTTTACAAACCATTACCAAACAAAATGTCAGGACTAATTGGGAAAAAAATCGGAATGACATCCGTTTTCAGTGCCGAGGGGAAAAACATCCCATGCACTGTGATCGAAGCTGGTCCGTGTGTGGTTACGCAAGTCAAAACCGTCGAAAAGGACGGCTATGCCGCTGTGCAGCTTGCCTATGACGACAAAAAGGAAAAGCACACCAGCAAGCCGATGATGGGCCACTTCGCCAAGGCGGGGGCGACCCCGAAGCGGAAAATCGCCGAATTCAAATCGTTCGAAACGATGCCGAACTTGGGCGATACCGTGGGCGTGGATGTGATCGTGGAAGGCGAATGGGTCGATGTGACCGGGATCTCCAAAGGGAAAGGTTTCCAGGGGGTTGTTAAACGGCACGGCTTCGGCGGTGTCGGCGGCCAGACTCACGGTCAGCACAATCGGCAGCGGCACGTAGGGTCGCTGGGTGCATCTTCGTATCCGTCGCGGGTGTTTAAAGGGAAACGCATGCCGGGACGGACTGGCGGCGAGCAGGTCAAAGTGCTCAATCTGAAAGTGCTCAAAGTGATTCCGGAAAACAACCTCATCCTTGTGAAAGGTTCCATTCCGGGGGCTAAAGGCTCTTATTTGTTAATCGAAGGCTAATCATTCAAGGGGAGGAGATTTAAGTTATGGAACTCAACATACTCGATATCGCCGGCAAAGAGACCGGGAAGAAAGTGACCTTGAACGACGCCGTATTCGCGCTCGAACAGCCGAACGATCACGCCATCTACCTCGACGTGAAGCAATACCTCGCCGATCAGCGTCAGGGAACTCACAAATCGAAACAACGGAACGAAGTGGCCGGTTCCACCCGTAAACTCAAGAAACAGAAAGGGACGGGCGGGGCCAGAAGTGGGTCGATCCTGTCGCCTCTGTTTGTCGGAGGCGGGCGTGTATTCGGGCCCGTGCCGCGCGACTACCGCTTCAAACTCAACAAGAAACTCAAACAACTCGCACGGCGCAGCGCCTTGACCTACAAAGCGAAAAATGCAGCGATTACCGTGGTCGACAGCTTCGAAATGCAGCCCAAAACCAAGGAATTTATCGCAGCAGCCAAGAACTTGGGGATCGCTGAAAAGAAGACGCTGGTGATTCTGTGCGGCGATACGGACAACGCCGGCGTGATCCTCGCATCGCGCAACCTGCCGAACGTAAAGGTTATCCAGGCACAGAACCTCAATACCTACGACGTCATGAACGCGGCACACCTGCTGATTGGCGGGGAAGGGGCTGTGGCGGCTATGCAGCAGGTTTGTGGAATCCAGTAACGAAGACCATCTTTTAAAGAAAGATCATGGAAATTTTGATTAAGCCGATATTGACCGAGAAAATGACGGCTCAGGGCGAAAAACTGAACCGCTACGGTTTTATTGTGGATCCGCGGGCGAACAAGCTCCAGATCAAGGCTGCGGTGGAAGCTATGTACGGCGTCGTGGTGACCGATGTCAACACCTGTAACTACGACGGCAAACGCAAGAGCCGCTACACCAAAGCCGGAATGCTCGAAGGGCGTCAGAACCGCTACAAAAAAGCGATCGTCACCCTCGGAGGAGAAGACAAAATCGATTTTTACAGTAATATCTAAAAGACGATGGCAGTTAGAAAATTCAAACCGATGACCCCGGGTCAGAGACATAAAGTTATCGGCACCTTTGACGATATTACGACTTCGACTCCGGAAAAATCACTGGTAACCCCCCTCAAATCCTCAGGAGGGCGGAACAATACCGGGAAAATGACCATGCGCTACATCGGTGGTGGACATAAACGTCAGTACCGCATCATCGACTTCATGCGCAACAAGGATGGCATGACCGCTACGGTCAAAACCATCGAATACGACCCGAACCGCAGCGCGCGGATTGCCCTCGTGGTCTATGCCGACGGCGAAAAACGATACATCGTTGCGCCGGTGGGCCTGACCGTCGGGCAGAAGATCGCCAGCGGAGCGGGTGTCGCACCTGAAGTGGGCAACACACTATTCCTTTCGGAAATTCCTCTTGGTACCGTTGTGCACTGTATCGAACTCACACCCGGCAGGGGCGCTGCGATGGCGCGGTCTGCAGGGACTTACGCTCAGCTGCTTGCCCGCGAGGGGAAGTACGCTATTATTAAACTTCCTTCAGGGGAAACCCGTATGGTGCTCACCACCTGCCGGGCTACGATCGGGACCGTGTCCAACCCGGACCACAGCCTCGAACAGAGCGGCAAGGCAGGGCGCAAGCGCTGGCTCGGGCGTCGTCCGCGCAACCGCGGCGTCGTGATGAACCCCGTCGACCACCCGATGGGTGGGGGTGAAGGACGTGCTTCCGGGGGACACCCGCGCTCGCGTACGGGCGTGCTGGCCAAGGGCTACAAAACCCGCAACCCCAAGAAGACGACTTCCAAGTTCATCGTTTCACGGAGGAATAAATAATCTAATCAAGACAGCGTAAATGAGCCGTTCACTGAAAAAAGGACCGTATATCGAACCGAAACTCGAAGGCAAGATCCTTGCCATGAACGATAGCGGCAAAAAATCGGTTATCAAGACCTGGTCGCGCGCGAGCATGATCTCGCCGGACTTTGTGGGACATACCCTGGCGGTGCATAACGGGAATAAATTTATTCCGGTGTATGTGACCGAAAACATGGTGGGTCACAAGTTGGGTGAATTCGCACCGACCCGCAGCTTCCGCGGTCACGGAGGCAACAAGAAAAAATAGTGTTAAAAAGTAATTCCGTATACCTGTTATGGGTGCAAGAAAAAGATTAAGAGCCGAAAAGCTCAAAGCGGAAAAGCGCTCGATCGCGATCGCGTCGCTGCGTGAATGCCCGACCTCCCCGCGAAAAATGAGACTCGTGGCCGATATGATCCGCGGCGTGGAGATCAATCGCGCTTTGGGGATGTTGCGGTATTCCAAGAAAGAGGCATCGGTACGCCTCGAAAAACTCCTCCGGTCGGCTATCGCCAACTGGGAAGCAAAGAATCAGGGCGTTTCATTGGAAGAGACCCCGCTGTGCGTCAAAACCATCAGCGTCGACGGCGGACGGCAACTCAAACGGATCCAGCCTGCTCCGCAGGGGCGCGCACACCGGATTCGGAAACGTTCCAACCACGTGACCATCATCGTCGACCGGATGGAAATCGCTGCGCCTGCCGTTAAGGAAGCAGCTGCGCCGGCCACCGAAACCAAACCGGCTGCTAAGAAAACCACCGCCGCTACGACTAAAAAAGCGACGACTACGGCCAAGAAAACGACCGCTGCCAAGACCACCACTGCCAAGGCGGCTGCCGATGTGAAACCTGAAAACGCAGCAAACTAAGATGGGACAGAAAGTAAATCCGATTGCCAATCGGCTGGGCATCATTCGGGGTTGGGACTCGTCATGGTATGGCGGCAAGGAATTCCCGGCAAAACTCGTTGAAGACGCCAAAATTCGTAAATACCTCGGAGCACGGTTGGCCAAAGCCAGCGTCTCGAAAATCGTGATCGAACGGACCTTGAAGCTGGTGACCGTTACCATCAGCACCTCGCGGCCCGGGATCATCATCGGGAAAGGCGGCGCTGAGGTGGATAAGTTGAAGGAAGAACTGCGCAAACTGACCGGTAAGGACGTGCAGATCAATATCTTCGAAGTGAAACGGCCGGAACTCGACGCAGTGATTGTCTCGAACAATATCGCGCGTCAGGTCGAAGGACGTATCTCGTACCGGCGGGCGATCAAGACCACCATCGCATCGACGATGCGGATGGGCGCAGAAGGGATCAAGATCCAGATCTCGGGTCGTGTGGGGGGCGCTGAAATGGCCCGCAGCGAATCGTACAAGGAAGGGAGAATTCCGTTGCATACCTTCCGTGCAGATATCGACTACAACCTCGCCGAAGCTTTGACCAAAGTGGGTCTGTTGGGGGTTAAAGTATGGATCTGCAACGGCGAAGTGTATGCCAAGCGCGATTTGTCGCCGATCGTAGGGATGAGCGCATCCGCAGCAGGACGCGGCGGCGACGACCGTCGCGGAGGCGGACGCGACGACCGCAGAGGCGGTCGGGATGATCGCCGCGGGGCACGTCGCGGGGGACGCGACGACCGTCGTGGAGGCCGCAACTCCAATAATCAGTAAATCTGTCGTCAGACGAAATAAAAGGAACTAACCATGTTACAACCGAAAAAGACGAAATTTCGCAGAATGCAGAAAGGCCGCATGAAAGGTCTGGCACAGAGAGGAGCTGAACTGTCATTCGGATCGTTCGGTATCAAGGCCTTGGAGTCGGCCTGGATCACCGGACGGCAGATCGAGGCCGCTCGTCAGGCCATCGTGCGTCAGATGAAACGTGAAGGCCAGGTGTGGATTCGGATCTTCCCGGACAAACCGATCACCAAAAAACCGGCCGAAGTGCGTATGGGTAAAGGGAAAGGTTCGCCCGAAGGATTCGTGGCGCCGGTTACCCCCGGTCGCATCTTGTTCGAAGCCGAAGGGGTGCCGTTGGAAGTAGCGCAGGAAGCGCTCCGGCTCGGGGCTCAGAAACTGCCCATTACCACCAAGTTCATCATCCGTCGCGATTATACCGAAACCTCTATCTAACACGAAGACATGAAAACATCCGAAATACGTGAACTGACAGCGGGCGAAATCGTCGAACGGGTAGAGACCGAAAAGGCCAACTTGCTGCGTGCCAAAATGAACCACGCCGTTTCGCCGGCCGAAAACTCGACCACCATCAAAAATATGCGCCGCGATATCGCACGTCTGCTGACCATCCTGCGCGAAAAACAAACCACCACTATTAACAAGTAGAGGCCATGGAAGAAAGAAATCTTAGAAAAGAGAGAACCGGGGTGGTCGTCAGCAACAAAATGGACAAATCGATCGTTGTTGCTGTAAAACGGAAAGTGAAACACCCGATCTACGGTAAATTCGTCAATAAAACCACCAAATTCGTCGCCCACGACGAAACCAACGACTGCGGCGAAGGGGATACCGTCCGGATTATGGAAACCCGCCCGCTCAGCAAGTCCAAACGGTGGAGATTAGTAGAAATCATCGAAAGAGCTAAGTAACCATGATACAACAAGAAAGCCGGCTCTCCGTAGCCGATAACAGCGGAGCCAAGGAAGTCCTCTGTATCCGTGTACTTGGCGGTACCGGGCGGCGCTACGCGTCGATCGGGGACAAAATCGTTGTCAGCGTCAAAAGCGCGACCCCGGGCGGCGACATCAAAAAAGGCGCAGTCTCGAAAGCAGTCGTGGTACGCACCAAGAAAGAGGTGCGTCGGCCGGACGGCTCCTACATCCGCTTCGACGACAACGCCGTCGTGTTGCTCAACAACGCCGGTGAAATGCGCGGTACGCGTATCTTCGGGCCGGTGGCCAGAGAGCTTCGCGACGCCAATATGAAAATCATCTCCTTGGCGCCGGAAGTGCTGTAAACCTTCTCTTAACAAACAAACCGAAATGTCAACTAAACTGCATATCAAAAAAGGGGACACGGTGTACGTCAATGCTGGCGACAACAAAGGGCAGCAGGGTAAAGTGCTCGAAGTGCTCGTCGAAAAGCAGCGCGCCATCGTCGAAGGGGTCAATCTGGTGAGCAAACACACCAAACCCAACGCCGCAAATCCTCAGGGCGGGATCGTGAAACGGGAAGCCCCGATTCACATCAGCAACCTGCAACCGCTCGATCCGAAGTCGGGAAAACCGACCCGTGTAGGACGCAAGAAGAACGATAAAGGCAAACTGGTCCGCGTGGCCGTCAAATCAGGCGAGGAGATCAAATAATGGCATACGTACCTTCACTCAAAACCAAATACAAAGAGGAGATCGCTCCCGCTTTGATGAAAGAGTTCGGCTACAAAAGCATCATGCAGGTGCCGAAGCTCGAAAAAATCGTCATCAACCAGGGGATCGGAGCTGCCGTTGCTGATAAGAAACTCGTTGAAGTAGCTCAGAACGAGCTCTCTACGATTGCCGGACAGCACGCCGTACAGACCCGGTCCAAGAAAGACATCTCGAACTTCAAACTCCGTAAGCAGATGCCCATCGGGGTGCGCGTTACCTTGCGTCGGGAACGGATGTACGAATTCTTGGAACGGTTGATCGCAGTCTCTTTGCCGCGTATCCGCGACTTCAAAGGGATCAACGACAAATTCGACGGCCAGGGGAACTACACCTTGGGGGTGCAGGAACATATCATCTTCCCGGAAATCGACATCGACAAGATTACCAAAATCTTCGGCGTCGAAATCACCTTCGTGACTACCGCGGATAATGATACCGAAGCTTATGCACTTCTCAAGCAGTTCGGCCTTCCTTTTAAAAACGCAAAAAAGAACTAAGCCATGGCAAAAGAATCGATGAAAGCCCGCGAAGTGAAACGGGCCAAGCTCGTGGCACGATATGCCGCTAAGCGCGCCGCACTGAAAGAGGCGGGAGATTATGCGGGGTTGGCTAAATTGCCGAAAAACTCCAACCCGATCCGGCTGCACAACCGTTGTCAGCTCACGGGGCGGCCGAAAGGGTACATGCGGCAGTTCGGGATCAGCAGAATCCAGTTCCGTGAGATGGCTTCCGCAGGTTTGCTACCGGGGGTGAAGAAAGCGAGCTGGTAGATTTTCGATGTTGTTTTGGTGCAACGTCGAAATGACCTGATAGTTCATCGGGGCTTCGGAGATTCCGGAGCCCCGATGCTTATTTTAGGGGGACATGATGATGCAGTATAGTTGGATAAGATTTTTACCAGCGCGCGAAAAGAATTGGGCCGTCGGCAGCTTGAGGATGCGTAAGCATCCGTCTAAAGTTTGGCTACACCTTCCTCCTGGCACCTCGGCCATTCAAACAAGTTTGATGGCTCTCGGTTGCTGCGTCGGTTCTTTGGTTCTTTCTGTTCACAGAAAGAACAGTCCCCTCAAACCCATCGCGCGCCGCCGCCTAAAGAAGCGATTCAACTATTTCGGCGGTGAGCCGAAATAGAATGAATCGCGCAGGCGCGCGAAACAGAGGGTTGAATGAAGGTTGCCAGTGGAAATGCGTAAGCATTTCCCGTCCACGGGACGTGGGGCCCGCGCGGCCCGAGCGCAGTACCCTCCCCGTAGGATAGCCGCGCGCCCCGCCTAAAGAAGCGATTCAACTATTTCGGCGGTGAGCCGAAATAGAATGAATCGCGCAGGCGCGCGAAAAAACTCAGTCCGCTCGCGAAAACTCCGTCGCCCGCCCGCGTAAGAAGGCATATTCTGCCGGTTGGCGGAGAGCCAATCCGGCAAGAATTGCCGCGGGCGACGGGAATAGGGATAGACCCGCCCATCTTTCGCGTGCCGAGCGGCACCGGCGGAGCGACAGCGGAGCCGCAGTGAGGCTGACACGGGGCAGGGAACTGGGGCGAGCTTTGGGCTATGCTCTTGCGACTCGCAGAGTCGCGCGGGCCGAAGCCTCCGCCCGGGGAGGGACGCACAGCGTCTTTTGTTGCCATTCTTTACCCTAAGCAACCCAGGCTTCGTCCGCTTGAACTGAGAGCGAGTAGCGTGGTTCTCGGAATCTCCGTCCTCGGCGAGAGCGACGCATTAGCGGCGCGGGGGAGGCGCGCCGAGGACGAATGGGCCGTGCTTTTGCGGTTCTTCGAACCGCCGGGCCTGCGCGCTGGGCCGTTCGGCCCACCTCCGGAGCGCGCAGCCCGAACCCGACAGAATTGGAGCGGCGAATGGGTGCTTTGCTCCTGCGACTCGCAGAGTCGCGCGGGCCGGACGCCTCCCCACGGGAGGCCCGCAACACGCCGCTTGCGCGCCGAGAGTTGCCGTTCCTCCCGGGCGTCCGACCCATCAAGTCAAACCAAAGTAGGGTAGAGGCTGGCGGTTACTCAGGGCCGAGGCTGCCAGTAGAACGCCCTGTGCGCCCGTTTATTCCAAGAGGCAGCGCAACTGAAGACCGGTTCCCCGGTACGCGTTGCCGGGGTCAAGCTCTGTCGCGCTAAAAAGCAAGTACACCCCAAGAGATTCGCTGACTGCGGGCGACCAGTTATACCCTCCGTAGCCGACGTTGTGCAGCACCCCCAATTCTCCATAGCCCGAGTCGCGGAAGCCCGGAGCGGGCCGCGTGATCCGCAAAATCTGAATAGAAAAGTGGGCCCAAGCCCGGGTTCTAAGTCCCCAATTGTTTCGTCAAAAGCTCTCCTGCCCCGTTTATTCTGAGAGGCAACGCAATTGAAAACCGTAGGCACGACGATACGCATTGCAGGCATTGAGGCTCGTCACGCCGAAACTCAAGAACACCCCGTTAGCCCCGCTGGTCGTGAGCGACCAGCTGTAGCCATAGTTGCCGTCGCCACCCGATTCGCCCGAGGCGTAGTTGCGGAAGCCCGGAGCACCCGGCCCTACTTGAAACCCGTGTCGGTTTCAAAACAACCCTCTCCGCATCGAAGAATCCCTCTTTCATCGAAATCGGAAAGAAAACCCTTCTAATAATTTGATTATAAAGGAATAGTTTGTAACTTTGCCACTCTTTACGGCCAGTCGTATCGTCTGCATTTGCAGGCGCGATGACTGCAATGTATTGATAAACAAAGAAAAACAACTCATTTTTTAACCATGACAGATCCGATAGCAGATCTTCTGACTCGTATCAGAAACGCGGTGAAAGCCAACCACAAAGTGGTTGAAGCTCCCGGCTCGAAAATCAAGCAAGAGATCGTACGCATCCTCCATGAACAGGGCTACATCCTCGCTTACAAATTCGGAAAAAACGAAAAAGGCTTCTCTACCATTAAGATAGCCTTGAAGTACCATCCCGAAACCAAAACTCCGGCGATCAAAGCTTTGACGCGCGTGAGCCGGCCGGGATTGCGGCAGTACTCCAACGCGGCCGAGATGCCGCGGGTGATGAACGGCCTCGGAATCGCCATCGTCTCTACCTCTAAAGGGGTGATGACCGACAAACAGGCACGGCGGGACAATGTGGGCGGCGAAGTGCTGTGCTACGTATATTAATCAACACTCACAATCAAGACAATACGCAATGTCAAGAATCGGAAAATTACCTGTAAACCTGCCTAAAGGCGTTACCGTTACCGTGGGCGCCGATAATGTGGTCAGCGTGAAAGGCCCTCTCGGACAACTTTCTCAGAAAGTCGATCCGGACATCACCGTGAAGGTCGAGGGAGAAGAAATCCATGTGACCCGGCCGACCGATCAGCCGCGGCACCGGTCGATGCACGGGCTTTATCGTGCGCTGATCGCCAATATGGTGCACGGCGTTTCGACCGGATATGAAACCAAACAGGAACTCATCGGCGTCGGTTTCAAAGCCGAAGTCAAGGGACAGATCCTGGAGTTGAGCTTGGGGTATTCGCACGATATTCATATCATGCTCCCGGCGGAAGTGAAAGCCGAAGCTTTTGCGGAAAAGAAAGGGAACCCTATTCTGACCCTCAAGAGTGCGGACAAACAATTGCTCGGACAAGTGGCAGCCAAGATCCGCTCGCTGCGCAAGCCGGAACCGTATAAGGGTAAAGGTATCAAGTTCGTGGGCGAACAACTGCGGCGTAAGGCAGGTAAGTCGGCTAACTCCAAATAACAGCTAAGAAACAATGGCACTCACTAAAATAGCAAGACGCGCACGCATCAAGATGCGCATTCGCAAAATCGTGAACGGAACGGCTGAAGCTCCGCGCCTGACGGTTTTTCGCAGTAACAAGCAAATCTACGCTCAGGTGATCGACGACCGGGCCGGAAAGACCTTGGCATCCGCTTCGTCGCTGGATAAAGAGGTGGTTGCAGCGGCTAAAGGACTGAAAAAGACCGAAGTAGCGGCCCTCGTGGGGAAAGCGGTGGCTGCGAAAGCAATTGCTGCCGGAATCTCCGGAGTCGCTTTCGACCGCAACGGATACCTCTATCATGGGCGTGTGAAACAACTCGCTGAAGCGGCACGCGAAGGCGGGCTGAAATTCTAACACATTCCATAACAACCGATTATTATGTCAGCAAACAACATAAAAAAAGTACGCACCAGCGACATCGAACTCAAAGATCGGCTGGTAAGTATTCAGCGCGTGACGAAAGTGACCAAAGGGGGACGTACTTTCACTTTTTCCGCTATCGTCGTCGTGGGGAATGAAAACGGCATCGTGGGCTACGGCTTGGGGAAAGCTTCCGAAGTCACCGCAGCGATCGCCAAAGGGGTGGAAGACGCCAAGAAAAACCTCATCAAAGTGCCGATTCTCAAAGGGACCATTCCGCACGAACAGGTGGCTAAATTCAGCGGCTCCAGAGTGTTGCTGCGTCCGGCATCTCCCGGTACCGGGGTGATTGCAGGGGGGGCTATGCGTGCCGTGCTGGAAAGCGTCGGCGTGAAGAACGTGCTCGCTAAGAGTAAAGGCTCTTCGAACCCGCACAACCTCGTTAAGGCGACGGTTACCGCGTTGGCCGAACTGCGCGATGCCGTGACCATTGCCGAAACCCGCGGGATTTCACTCACCAAAGTATTCAACGGGTAGTTCTCGCATCGAGCGGTTTCGGCGGCTCATGCCGTCGATCCCAGAGATACCCCACACAACCAACAGTAACTATACAGCGAAATGGCCATAGTTAAAATCACCCAGACCAAAAGCCGCATCGGTGCAACCAAAATGCAACGGGCCAATTTGGATGCGCTCGGGCTCCGCAAGATTCGCCAGAGCGTTGAACACAACAAATGTCCTCACATCCTGGGCATGATCGAGAAGGTAAAACATCTCGTTGCCGTTGAAGACGTTAAATAACCGATTTTCTTAACTCCAGAGAGACACTTAAGATTATGAACCTCAGTAATATCAAACCCGCCAAAGGCTCCACGCACAGCGAAAAACGCATCGGACGCGGACAAGGGTCGGGATACGGCGGAACTTCTACCCGTGGGCATAAAGGCGCCCAGTCGCGGTCGGGGTACAAGAGCAAACGCGGTTTCCAGGGCGGTCAGATGCCGCTGCAACGCCGGTTGCCGAAATTCGGGTTTACCAACATCAATAAAGTCGTTTTCAAGACGGTTAACCTCGGCGCTATCGAAGCCTTGGTGGCTAAGACGGGGGCGACTGCGATCGGGCAGGCTGAACTCGTTGCGGCGGGTCTTGTATCGAAGAACGATGTGGTGAAAATTCTCGGTACCGGGACTTTGACCAAAAAGGTGGACGTTACGGCCAACGCCTTCTCGAAAACCGCTCAGGCGGCCATCGAAGGACAGGGAGGGACAGTAACTAAACTGTAAACGATTCGTTTTCCATTGCCTACCTTTTTCGGCTCATGAAAAAATTAATAGACACCATTCGGAACATCTTCAAAATCGAGGAGCTGCGGAATCGCATCCTCTACACTTTGGGGCTGCTTCTGATTTATCGGCTGGGGAGTTTCGTCGTGCTGCCGGGGATCAACCCGGAAGCACTCTCCGGATCGGGCCTCCAGAAACAGACCGCTGACGGGATTTTGGGGCTGCTCGACATCTTCTCCGGGGGGGCGTTCTCCAATGCGTCGATCTTTGCATTGGGGATTATGCCTTATATCTCCGCTTCGATCGTGATCCAGCTTCTCGGGATTGCGATTCCGTACTTCCAGAAATTGCAGAAGGAAGGCGAAAGCGGACGGCGGAAGATCAATCAGTGGACCAGATATCTCACCATCGGGATTCTCCTGATTCAGGCGCCGGCGTATTTGGCTAACTTGAACTATCAGCTGCTGCCTTCCGCTTTTGTGTTGGGGGCGGGTTCGTTCTTGTTTACCTTTAGTGCGACGATGGTCTTGATTGCCGGGACGATGTTTGTGATGTGGCTCGGCGAGAAGATCACCGACAAGGGGATCGGGAACGGAGTATCCTTGATCATTATGATCGGGATTATCGCCAGACTCCCGCATGCGTTCCTTGCTGAGATGAACGCCCGGTTTACGACGGCAGGCGGGGGATTCGTCATGCTGATCGTGGAATTGGTGCTGCTGTTCCTCGTGTTTGCGGGGACGATTGCCTTGGTGCAGGCCGTTCGGAAGATTCCCGTGCAGTATGCCAAGCGGATCGTCGGGAATAAACAGTACGGCGGCGTTCGGCAATATATCCCGCTCAAGATTAATGCTGCCGGGGTGATGCCGATCATCTTCGCACAGGCGATCATGATGCTGCCGCTGATCTTCACCAAATTCGAAGCTACGCAAGGTTTGGGGGCTGTTTTCGGTAATATTTACGGTTTTTGGTATAACCTCGTGTTCGGCCTCTTGGTGATGGCCTTCACCTACTTCTATACCGCCATTACCGTCAATACCAACCAGATGGCCGACGACATGAAGCGAAACGGCGGTTTCATTCCGGGTATCAAACCGGGGAAACAGACGGCCAGCTATTTGGACACCATTATGACCCGGATCACCTTGCCGGGGTCGATCTGCCTCGCGATCGTGGCGATTCTGCCGGTCTTCGCGCGGATGATCGGCGTCGACGGACAGTTCGCCTTGTTCTACGGCGGAACTTCCCTGTTGATCCTCGTCGGGGTGGTGTTGGATACCTTGCAGCAGATTGAATCCCACCTGCTCTTGAGACACTACGACGGTCTGATGAAGAGCGGGCGGATGAAAGGACGCTTGAACTAACGTCTCGGGGATGGGGGCGGACGGTCATCTATGATTGTTCGCACCCTTGATCCGAACCGAATCGTTCGAGCGACCCGTAGAACCGGATTTCGAGAAAAAGGTTCTTCTATTATATATAAATGATATACCTGAAAACCAAAGAGGAGATCGAACTGCTGCGCCAAAGCAACCAGCTCGTCAGCCGCACCTTAGCCCTCGTGGGGCGTAACATTCGTCCGGGAGTTACCACCCGGGAGTTGGATGCGTTAGCTGAGGAGTATATTCGTTCGAAGGGCGCAGTGCCGAACTTCAAAGGTTACGGAGGCTTTCCCGCCACACTCTGTATGTCGGTGAACGAACAGATCGTGCACGGGATTCCGTCGGGTTATGCTTTGCAGGAGGGCGACATCTTGTCGGTAGACTGCGGCGCATTTATGAACGGTTTTCATGGCGACTCCGCCTACACATTCGCTGTAGGAGGTATGGACAGCTTGGCGCCTCGTGTGCGCGAGCTGCTGGACGTCACCAAGGAAGCCCTTTATAGAGGTGTTGCGCAGGCGCATGTCGGAAATCGCATCGGCGATATTTCCCACGCCGTACAGGAATATGCACAGGGACATGGAATGACCGTCGTACGCGAAATGGTCGGACATGGACTCGGACGCCACCTGCACGAGGAGCCGCAGGTTCCCAATTACGGGAAACGCGGCAGCGGGCCTCGGCTGAAGGCCGGCATGGTGCTCTGCATCGAGCCCATGATCAACCTCGGAACCCGGAACGTCATCTTTGAACGGGACGGTTGGACTGTCAGAACCGCCGACCGAAAGCCCTCTGCGCACTTCGAATTCGCCGTGGCGATTACCGAGCAGGGGCCGGATGTCCTCACCACTTTCGAGTATATCGAAAAAGGGCTGCCGATCGATTGAGACCGGCGGTTCGCAAAGCAATGCTTTAACCAATCAACCGAATGGCCAAACAAGCAGCGATTGAAAAGGACGGTACCATTATCGAAGCCCTGTCCAACGCCATGTTCCGCGTGGAGCTCGACAACGGTCACATAATCACCGCCCACATCTCCGGAAAGATGAGGATGCACTACATCAAGATTCTCCCCGGGGATAAAGTAAAGGTCGAAATGTCCCCCTACGATTTGTCGAAAGGACGCATTTCGTTCCGCTACAAGTAATTTTGCAGGCCGACCCTCTCCCAGGGGCGGAACCACTGAAAGAAAACAACACAACACGATGAAAGTCAGAGCATCCATCAAAAAACGCAGCGAAGACTGCAAAATCGTACGCCGCAAAGGGCGCGTGTACGTCATTTGCAAGAAAAACCCCAAACTCAAGATGCGTCAGGGGTGATTGGCTACTCCTTTGGGGCATCCCTCTATTTATATAGTTTGATGCCACAGGGAGAGCGAGTCGAAACTGAGTTTTAAACCATTCCAAGAAAAAGACAAAACACACATATGGCACGTATTGTCGGAGTCGATTTACCGAAAAACAAACGAGGCGTAATCGGTCTCACCTACATCTACGGCATCGGGCGAAGCACCGCCGCCGTTATTCTGGAGAAGGCCGGTATCGACCAGGATACCAAAGTGAAAGACTGGACGGACGAACAGGTCGGCGCCATCCGTAACGTGATTGCCAGCGAAGGGCTGCGCGTCGAAGGGGAACTGCGCTCGACCATCCAGCTCAATATCAAACGCCTGATGGACATCGGTTGCTACCGTGGGATCCGGCACCGTCTGGGGCTCCCCGTGCGCGGGCAGAGCACCAAAAACAATGCCCGGACCCGGAAAGGACGCAAGAAAACCGTTGCCAACAAGAAAAAGGCAACCAAGTAGTTAATCGGTTATCCTAACTCCAATTAGGCAGAGAAAATTATGGCAAAGAAAACATCAGTCAAAAAGAAAGTCGTGAAGGTAGATGCCCTCGGTCAGGCACACATCCACTCGACATTCAATAACGTCATCATCACCCTCACCAACGGCGAAGGACAGGTCATCAGCTGGAGCTCCGCCGGGAAGATGGGCTTCCGGGGATCGAAGAAAAACACCCCGTATGCAGCGCAGACCGCAGCGCAGGATTGCGCCAAGGTCGCTTATGACCTCGGGCTGCGCAAAGTGAAAGTGTATGTCAAAGGGCCCGGTTCGGGACGCGAATCCGCTATCCGCACCATCAACGGCGCCGGGATCGAAGTGATCGAAATCGTCGACGTTACCCCGCTGCCCCATAACGGTTGCCGTCCGCCGGCACGTCGTCGTGTCTGATCTTCGGTCGCTTTCGCAGACCTGTGCTTCACAGCGATGCCCATAAAGCACCGGAAGATCGCATAAAGCGGATCATTTTACCATACCTTTCAACAAAGACAAAAAAGTAAAAACACAAAATGGCACGTTATACAGGACCAAGAACCAAAATCGCCCGTAAATTCGGCGAACCTATCTTCGGGTCGGACTCTTCATTCGAAAAGAAGAACTATCCCCCGGGACAGCACGGCCTCAATCGGCGGCGGAAAAAAGTCTCCGAATACGGCGTACAGCTCAAGGAAAAGCAGAAAGTAAAGGCACTCTACGGGATGCTCGAAAAGCAGTTCCGGCGTACCTTCGAAGCTGCGGAACGGGCTGGCGGTGTGACCGGCGAAGTGCTGCTCCAACTCCTCGAATCGAGACTGGATAATGTCGTGTACCGGATGGGGATTGCACCCACGCGCGCGGCAGCGCGGCAGTTGGTGTCGCACCGGCATATCACTGTGGACGGCAATGTGGTGAACATCCCGTCGTACCAGCTGAAACCGGGGCAGATCGTTGCCGTTCGGGAAAAGTCCAAAGCCTTGGAAGTGATCCAGAACGCGTTGGGCTCCAACCAGCGCAGCCGCTTCTCGTGGCTCGAATGGGACGCCGCGTCGATGTCCGGGAAATTCATGCAGAAACCCGAACGCGCCGAAATTCCCGAAAACATCAACGAACAGTTGATCGTCGAACTCTACTCTAAATAGTAATTAATCGAGGAGTACACACAACTATGGCTATATTAGCATTCCAGAAGCCCGACAAGGTGATCATGCTCGACTCCACGGCCTCGTTCGGACGGTTCGAATTCCGTCCCCTGGAGCCGGGATACGGCATCACCGTGGGCAATGCACTCCGTCGAATACTCCTGTCGTCGCTCGAAGGTTACGCCTTTACCACCGTACGGATACCCGGCGTAGACCATGAGTTCGCTTCCATCCCCGGAGTGATGGAAGAGATGATAGAAATCATTCTCAACCTCAAGCAGGTACGCCTCGTGCGGACCGTCGAGAACATTGAATCCGAAAAGGTGGTGGTGAACGTGGCCGGAGTGACTGAACTGACGGCCGGTTACCTCTCCAACTTCATGACCGGATTCAAAGTGCTCAATCCGGACTTGCTGATTTGCCGCCTCGAACCCGACGTGAAGTTCCAGATCGAACTCACCATCGGCAAAGGCCGCGGGTATGTGCCGGCCGAAGAAAACCGGCCGGCCGATGCACCGTTCGGACTCCTGCCGATCGACTCGATCCACACGCCGATCAAGAACGTGAAGTACGCGGTCGAAAACTACCGCGTCGAACAGAAGACCGACTACGAAAAACTCACCATCGAGATTACCACCGACGGATCCATTCATCCCAAGGAGGCGCTCAAGGAGGCAGCCAAGATTCTGATCTTCCACTTCATGCTCTTTTCCGACGAAAAGATCACCCTCGAAACCGAAGAAAAGGCGACCACCGAAGAGTTTGACGAGGATATCCTCCACATGCGGCAACTGTTGAAGACCAAGCTGACGGAGCAGGATCTGTCGGTGCGGGCCTTGAACTGCCTCAAAGCGGCAGAAGTGGAGACGCTGGGCGAACTCGTGCGGTTCCAGCGCAGCGACCTCTTGAAATTCAGAAATTTCGGGAAGAAATCCTTGTCCGAACTCGACGAACTGCTCGCCAACCTGAACCTCCACTTCGGGATGGACGTCGCTAAGTACAAACTTGACAAAGACTAAACACAACCATGAGACATAACAAAACCGTAAACCACCTCGGGCGGCAGGCTTCGCACCGCAAAGCCTTGATGGCGAATATGGCCGTGTCGTTGATCCTCCACAAACGAATCAGTACCACCCTCGCTAAGGCTAAAGCCCTCAGGACTTACGTGGAACCGATCATTACCAAATCGAAAGACGACTCGACCCATTCGCGGCGTATGGTCTTCGCTTACCTGAAAAACAAGGAAGCCGTGACCGAACTCTTCCGCGAAGTCGCTCCGAAGATTGCGGAACGGCCGGGCGGATACTGCCGTATCCTGAAGACCGGATTCCGGCAGGGGGACGGGGCCGAAACCTGCTTCATCGAACTCGTAGACTTCGATACCGAATACACCCAGAACGGCGGTGCAGCTAAGAAAGGCGCTGCGAAGGGACGGACTCGGCGGGCCGGTGGGGCTAAGAAAACCGCGGCTGCGACGGAGAATGCGGCTCCGGTTGCGGAAGCTGCTGCGGTGGAAGCGGTGGCTGCCGAAGTCGAATAATTTGCATAGTCAGAAACAAAGTACTATTTTTGAGGGGTGTTTACCGATATGCGGTAGACACCCCTCGATTCTTTTCGGAATCGGGCTGAACGAAGCTCAAATACCTAATAATCAACAATAAGAAATGGGACAAATCATCAGTGTACATGCCCGCGAAATTCTCGACTCGCGCGGTAACCCGACCATCGAAGTGGAAGTACTCACCGCCAGCGGCGCTTTCGGGCGTGCAGCTGTGCCGAGCGGCGCATCGACCGGCGAAAACGAAGCCCTCGAACTGCGCGACGGCGACAAAGGACGCTACCTCGGGAAAGGGGTGCTCAAAGCGGTGCAGAACGTCAATGACGTGATTGCCAAAGAAATCGTCGGCATGATGGTGACCGATCAGGTGGGGATCGACAAAACCATGATCGCACTCGACGGGACTCCGACCAAGTCGAACCTCGGGGCGAATGCTATCCTGGGCGTATCGCTGGCGTGTGCCAAGGCTGCGGCGAATTATGTCGGGGTGCCGTTGTATCGCTACATCGGCGGTTCGAATGCCAAAACCCTGCCCGTGCCGATGATGAACATCATCAACGGCGGTTCGCACTCCGATGCACCGATCGCCTTCCAGGAATTCATGATCCGTCCGGTGGGCGCCGCTTCGTTCCGCGAAGGGTTGCGCATGGGGGCTGAGGTTTTCCATGCCTTGAAAAAGGTGTTGCATGACCGCGGCCTTTCGACCGCAGTGGGCGACGAAGGCGGGTTCGCACCGACCTTGAAAGGTACCGAAGATGCCATCGAATCGATCATCGAAGCGATTAAGAAAGCCGGTTACAAACCGGGGCGGAAGTGCGAAGGGGGTGATGTGTCGATCGGTATGGACTGCGCATCGTCGGAATTCTATAAGAACGGCGTTTACGACTACACCATCTTCGAAGGGGATAAAGGGGCTAAACTGACCTCTGACCAGCAGGTGGAATACCTGAAAGGGTTGGTGACCAAGTACCCGATCGACTCGATCGAAGACGGTATGAGCGAAAACGACTGGGAAGGGTGGCAGAAACTGACCGCAGCGATCGGCGACAAGTGCCAGCTGGTCGGCGACGACCTGTTCGTGACCAACGTCGAGTTCTTGAAGAAAGGGATCGAAATGGGTTGCGGGAACTCCATCCTGATCAAAGTGAACCAGATCGGCTCGCTGACCGAGACCTTGGATGCCATTGAAATGGCGCATCGCGCGGGTTATACCAGCGTGACCTCGCACCGTTCGGGCGAAACCGAGGATGCGACCATTGCGGATATTGCTGTGGCGACCAACTCGGGTCAGATCAAGACCGGTTCGATGAGCCGTTCCGACCGGATGGCCAAATACAACCAGCTCCTCCGCATCGAAGAGGAACTCGGGGACGAGGCTATCTACGGATATACCAAGATCTACCGCCAGAAATAGTTCGTCCGGCTTCTTTTTCGAAGCGGATCAAGGTAACGAAAAGGCTTGCACCGGAAGGGGCAAGCCTTTTTTATGCGGCATATCCTCCAAAAATTCCCCCTTTTGTACGGATTATCCGTTGCAAGAATCACTATCTTTGTGTAATCATCCGAAAAAGCGTCGCATGGAACAGACGAAGAACAACATACCGGTCGATTGGGAACCGATCTGTACCCGTGTCCGGGAGATCGCGCGGGAGGCAGGAGACTATATTGCCGCCGAGCGGAAGCGATTTACCGCCGACCGCGTCGAAGTCAAGGGCGTGCACAACTTCGTCTCGTATGTGGACAAAGGGGCCGAGCGGATCATTGTCGAAGCCCTCGGCGCTTTGGTGCCCGAAGCCGCCTTTGTGGCCGAAGAGGGCTCGGGACGCGTCGATGCCGAGGCGCCGTACCAGTGGATCGTCGATCCGTTGGACGGAACCACCAATTTCGTACACGGCCTGCCGCCGTATGCCGTCAGCATCGCGTTGTGGGATACGCGCGCCGCGGAGGCGGTTGTCGGGGTGGTGTATGAAGTCACGTTGCAGGAGAGCTTCTACACCTGGAAAGGGGCTTCGGGGGCTTTCTGTAACGGGGAGCCGATACACGTCTCCGAAGTGGCCGGTGTCGACGACGCGCTGGTGTTGACCGGACTGGCCTACGGGCTGGATGCGAAAGTCGTGGAGCATTTCGAACGGAGCTTCGCCTACTTCAATCGCAACAGCCATGGAGCGAGACGGTTGGGGTCGGCGGCGACGGATTTGGTCTATGTGGCATGCGGGCGGGCCGATGCCTTTTATCACATCAACCTCTCGCCGTGGGACGTGGCGGCCGGCGCGTTTATCGTGCGTCAGGCGGGCGGAGTCGTGACCGATTTCGCCGGCGGAACGGACTATACGTTCGGGCGGAGCGTCGTGGCAACCAACCCGTTGGTGCGGGACGAAATTTTCCGGCTCGTGGCCGGCACAGAGTTTATCAAATGACGTTTGTTCTCGGATGCTGACCTACTATTTCGTCTATCCTTTCGCCTGGGTGCTCGGGAAACTGCCTTATAAAGTGCAGTTTCTCTTCTCCGACCTCGTGCGGTGGGTGTTGTACAGCGTCGTGCGTTACAGGCGTGGAGTCGTGCGGGCCAACTTGCTCGCCTCGTTTCCCGAGAAGAGCGAGAATGAGCGGCGGAGGATCGAACGCGCATTCTATGCCCACCTCGCGGATGTCTTTATCGAGACCCTTTCGCTGGCCTCGGCCACTGAGAAACAGATGCGGCGGCGAATGAAATACCTGAACTTGGACGAGGTGGCTTCGTGGACGGGCGACCGCTCTTGGATATCGGCCATGGCTCATTACGGCTCGTGGGAGTACACCACGAATTTCGGCCTCTATAGCGCACCGAGCACCACGCTGGCCGTTTACCGGCCGTTGAGTAATCGGGGAGCCGATCGATTCTATCGGAAGATCCGGAGCCGGTTCGGGGTGGTGCCCGTGCCGATGCACGAAGTAGGGCGCGAGATGATACGTCGGCATCGGGCCGGAGAGCGGGTGACTCTGGCGTTGATTGCCGACCAGACCCCGGCGTGGCCGGAGATACAGAACTGGACGATGTTTCTCGGCCGGTGGACGCCGTTTTTCGTGGGAACCGAGAAACTGGCCGTGCGGAGCGGGATGCCGGTGCTGTTCCTCGACATGCGGAAGGTGCGGCGGGGATATTATGAGGCGCGGTTCGAGCTCTTGTACGACGGGGTCGAACGGGTCGAGCCGGGCGAAATCACCCGGCGGTATGCCGAGCGGCTGGAGCGGATGATTCGCATGCGGCCGGAGTTGTGGATGTGGTCGCACCGGCGATGGAAGCACAACCGGGAGTCGTGGATGGAGGCCCACGGGCGGCAGATTGTCGAGGACAAAACGGACGGAGGCGAGGGGCGATGAGGCTGGCGGTCGTGATCCTGAACTGGAACGGAGAAGCGTTTTTGCGGCGGTTCCTGCCCGGGGTGATTGCCTGTTCGACGGGGGAGGGGGCGCCGGAGGGGTGCGAGGCGACGGTCGTGGTGGCCGACAACGGATCGACGGACGGGTCGGTGCGTTGGCTGGAGGAGGCTTATGTCTCGGTGGGCAATCCGTGGGTGAGACTTTTGGCTTTCGACAAGAACTATGGCTTTACAGGCGGTTATAACCGGGCCTTGGCGCACGAATCGCTGGCCTCGTTCGACGCCTATCTGCTGCTCAACTCCGACGTCGAAGTGACGCCGGGGTGGCTGGAGCCTTTGGTGGCTCTGTTCGAGGCGGAACCCACCGTCGGTGCGGCGATGCCGAAACTCAGGAGCTATGACCGGCGGGCGTATTTCGAGTATGCGGGGGCGGCCGGCGGATTTATCGACCGGCTGGGCTATCCGTTCTGCCGGGGGCGGATTTTTGGGACGGTGGAACGCGATGAGGGACAGTACGATACGGTGCGCGATGTTTTTTGGGCGACGGGGGCGGCTTTGTTGGTACGGGCCGAGGCGTGGCGCCGGGTGGGAGGGCTCGAAGAGGCCTTTTTCGCCCACATGGAGGAGATCGACCTCTGTTGGCGGCTCCATCGGATGGGGTGGCGCGTGGCGGTGGTTCCCCAGTCGGTGGTCTATCACGTGGGAGGCGGCGCGTTGCCTGCCTCTTCGCCACGGAAAATCTATCTTAATTTTCGGAATAATCTGGCGATGCTTTATCGCAATTTGTCGCTCGGGCATTTTGCGGTGATCTATTTGATCCGCTTCTGGCTCGATGGGGGACAGGCGGCGGTCTATCTCTGCACCGGTCGGAGCGCATTCGCCGGGGCAGTGGTGCGGGGGCATCGGGATTTCTGGTGCCGGATGCGGCGCGGTTTGCGACGCGAACGGTGGAACGGCTTTGCGCTGCCGTCGCCGAGGGTGATGTATCGCGGGAGTGTCGCGCTGCGGTATCTGTTCGGGCGGCGTCGGTTCGGAAAAATGATGTAGTATGAAAAGTTTGTTTTTAGCCTGTTTGATCGCTTGCGGAGCCGTGGCCTGCGGCTCGTCGGCGGGGAGGGGTGAGAGCGGAGCGTCGTCCCGCGCGGCAGCGGCTGTCGTGCCGGAGCCCAAGGTGGTGGTGCCGGAAATCGTGGCCGAGTATCCGCATGATGAGCGGGCGTATACCCAGGGGCTGTTGTGGGCCGATGGCGGTTTGTATGAGAGCACGGGCGAGTACGGCTCCTCTTCGTTGCGACGCGTGGATTTGGAAACGGGGCGCGTGGAACGAATGGTGCGGTTGCCCGAACGGTTTTTCGGCGAGGGGCTGGCGTTGGTCGGGGATTCGGTCTGTTACTTGCTCACCTGGCGCGAACAGCGCTGCTTCGTCTACCGCCGTTCGGATTTTCGGCAGGTCGGCGTTTTTTCCTACTCGGGTGAAGGGTGGGGGCTGACGGGCAATGCGGCCGGGGATTCGCTCTACATGAGCGACGGTTCGGAGTGGATACGGGTGCTGAATCCGGCCGATTTCATGCAGCAGCGGCGGTTCCGGGTGCGGGATCATCGCGGGCCGGTGGCAGCGATCAATGAGCTGGAGTGGGTGGGCGATTGGTTGTGGGCCAATCTTTACCTGACGGATCGTATCGCGGTGATCGATCCGGCGACGGGTTTCGTGACCCATTACATCGACTGTTCGGCGTTGGAGACCCGGATCGCGCATCGCCGGGATACGGATGTCTTCAACGGAATCGCCTGCGATCCGGCGACGGGACGGATCTTCGTCACGGGAAAAAACTGGGATAAACTCTTCGAAATCAAGGTCAATTTATGAAAATAGCACTCGTACAGCAGAACAATAAAGTGGGCGATGTGGTGGGCAATGCGGCCCGGATGAAGGCGGAGATTGCCCGTGTTGCGGAGGAATACGGGGCTGAAGTGGCGGTTTTCGGTGCGGATGCGGTGACGGGTGGGCCGTTGTTGGGACTGGGCGATTCGGCTTTGTTCCGGGAACAGGCGGTTGCGGCGGTGACAGAGGTCGAGGCTTTTGCGCGCGAGCGAGGGGTGCGGTTGGTCTTGGCCGACGGAGAGTGCGGAGGGGTGGTTTTCCGTTGTGCGGCGGATCATTTTCGGCACGGAGCACCGGCGGAGAGCCGTGAACGGCTGGTTCGGGAGGCACGACGGTTGGGACGACCGGTGGTGTGGGCGAATGCGGTCGGGGTACAGACCGATACGATCTATTACGGCGGTTCGGGGGTGGCTCTGCCGTCGGGCGAGGTCGCGATGCTGCCGCTTTTCGAAGAGGCGACCGCGGTGATCGACCCGGCGACAGGCGTGTTGCCCGAAGGGGCGGTGTGGGGCGATCGGTTGGATCAACTGCACGGGGCGTTGGTGCTCGGCGTGCGCGACTATCTGGCCAAAACGGGGGTTCGGGAGGCGTGTGTGGCGATGTCGGGGGGGATCGACTCGGCCCTGGTGCTGGCCTTGGCGGTGGAGGCCTTGGGGGCGGAGCGCGTGAAGACGATCATGTTGCCGTCGCAGTATTCGACCGACCATTCGGTGGCGGATTCGGAAGAGATGATTCGTCGCGTGGGGCTTCCGCCGGAACACGCCTGGCTGGTGCCGATCGCCGGGACGTTCGACGCGGCGCGGGCGGCGTTGCAGCCGGTGTTGGAGTCGGCCCGCGACGAGAAGAGCCGGGGATTGGCCGAGGAGAACATGCAGGCGCGGATCCGGCTGATGATGACCATGGCGTTGTCGAACAGCCACGGCGCGCTGATGCTGAATACCTCGAACAAGAGCGAGGCGGCGGTGGGATACGGGACGCTGTACGGCGATACGAGTGGTGCGCTGGCGGTGATCGGCGACCTGTACAAAGGGGAGGTGTATGCCCTGTCGCGGCGGATCAACGAGCGGGCGGAGGCAGAGGGGAGGCTGGCGCCGATTCCGGAGCATATCCTCACGAAAGCGCCGTCGGCGGAGTTGCGACCGGGACAGCAGGATACCGATTCGTTGCCGGACTATCCGACGCTCGATGCGATTCTGGTGCGGCTGGTCGAGGGAGGGATGTCGTCGGCGGAGGTGGTGGCGGAAGGGTTCGAGGCGGCGACGGTGGAACGGATCTGCCGGTTGCTGCTCGGCGGGGATTTCAAACGGTATCAGCTTCCTCCGGCGTTGCGGGTATCGGGATGCACGTTCGGTGTCGAGCGGCGTTGGCCGATTACGGCGACGAAGGTTTTATAGTTTGATAAAAAGGTGGCGCCGATAGGAAAGAATTTTCTTTCCTATCGGCGCCAGCGTTATAAGGGGTGCTCGTGAGAAGAGTGGAGAGCGGGCTATTTCGCCATCGCTTTCTCGACATCGGCGACCGTGATCGGTGCCCGGTGACGACTCAGCAGGCGGTTGCCGTTCTGCGTAATCAGGATGTCGTCCTCCAGCCGGATCCCGCCGAAGTCGAAGTAGTCGTGCAGCTTCGCGAAGTCGATGTAGGCCGTGTGGATACGCTCCCGCTCCCACTTCTCGATCAAAGCCGGGATGAAGTAGATCCCCGGTTCGTCCGTCACCACATGACCGGCTTTCAACGCCTTGCCCATTCGCAGCGCTCCCAGTCCGAAGAGCGTGCTCCGCGTCGTCGCGTCGTCGTAACCCACGTATTTCTCGCCCAACTCCTCCATGTCGTGGACGTCGAGCCCCATCTGATGCCCCAGTCCGTGCGGCATGAAGAGGGCCGCAGCGCCCGCTTCGACCGCCTCTGCCGGGTCGCCTTTCATCAGTCCCAAGGCCCGCAATCCCTCTGCAATCACCCGCATCGCGGCCAGATGAATCGACTGATAGGTCACCCCCGGTCGTGCCAACTCCTGTGCCTTGGCGTTCGCGGCCAGCACGATGTCGTAAATCTCCTGCTGTTTCTGTGTGAATTTACCACTGACAGGAATCGTTCGCGTGTGGTCGCTCGCATAGCCCATCGCCGTCTCGGCCCCCGCGTCGATGAGCAGCAGCCGGCCTGCCCGGAGCCGCCCGTCGTAGCTCAGGTTGTGCAGCGTCTCGCCGTGTTGCGACACGATGCTGCGGAACGATAGTCTCCCGCCCGCCTGTCCTGCAATCCGCTCCAGCTCGACGGCGATATCCCGTTCGCCGATCCCCTCGCGACACATCGTCATGGCCGTTGTGTGCATCTTGTAACCTGTCAGGGCCGCCTCTTCCAATTGGGCGATCTCTTCCGGCTCTTTGATCTCGCGCATCGAGACCACGGCACGAATCAGGTCGCGCGATACGTGGTCTTTGAGTCGCTCGGCCGCGATGCCGAGCCAGGCCGACAATTGCAGCTTCGTCGCGCTCCGGTACGGCGGCAGGTAGTGCACCTTGCGCCCCTTTTTGATCGCGCTGTTGAGCGTTGCCGCCAGCTCCTGCAAGCTCCCTGCCGAACCGACGCCGGCCAATGCCGCCCGTTCGCGCACGGTCGGTTGCGGCCCCATCCAGATCAGGTCGTCCATCGTCCACTCGTCGGCATAGAGGCAGTCGGTGTCGCGATCCACGTCGATGACCCCCACGAACCCCGGTTGGGCGAGGCCGAAGTAGTAGAGAAAATTGCTGTCCTGTCGGAAGTCGTAAGCGTTGGCCGGGTAGTTGATCGGCGAGTCGAGGTTACCGGGCAGGAGGATCACGCCGCTCTTGAGTTTCTTGCGCAGGGCCGCCCGGCGGGCCGTATAGATTTCGGGAGTAAACATATCGTGTTGATTGATAAAAAGTTTGGGCTCGGCAGGAGGCGCGGAGGTTCCGTCCGCCTGCGTCTCTGTAAAATTACGCTTTTTTCGGGTTCGGTTCAAACAAAATCGTTCCCGCGGCGCGTGTCAAACGAAGATTCGGGGAGACGACGCGCCGCGGGAACGGGAAATCCGGAGGGAGAAGATCAGAGGCTGAAGTTCGCCGGTATCTCGAACAGGAAGGAGAAGGGGGCGGTTTTGCGGAACTTCGCGAGGGTGTTCCCGGCATATTCTTCGCCTCCGGTGAGGGTCAGTTTCCGTGCCGGAGCGCCGGGACGCAGGTCGGCTTCGTCGAGCGGGACCCACAGGATGGCCGGGGCGAGGGTCGTTTCGAAGTAGTAGATCCGGTTTTTCTGGTCGCTGATCGACCGCCAGCGGGTCGAGGAGTTGTTCGGGTGTCCGGGAGCCGAAAAGCCCAGCGGCACCGACACGGAGCGCATGACGCTGAAGACGGCGGCGACGGCTTTTTTCGGGTCGTCGGTCTGTTCGACGGCGTTGATATAGAAGCTGGCGCGGACGAACCGGTCGGAGGATTTGTTCGTCCCGGGCAGCATGTTGAGGCCGCCGATCGGGGCCCAGTAGTCGCGAACGGCCAGTTGCTGGTCGTAGCTGGGCGAGTTGGTCAGCACCTGGTACTGGCGTCCTTCGTGGATGGAGACTTTGCCGTCAAGGTATTCGATCACGGCGCTGTTGCCGGTGCTGTCCGAGATGGCCATGTGCATCGTGGAGGCCTGTCCGCCGGGCATGTTCGGAGCGTCGATCCGGAAGCGGTCTTTCTTCAGTTCAGCGACGGCTTCCGAGACGGTGGCGAAGTTATCGAGCACGTATTGGCACCAGATGCTCATTCCCATCACGGGTCGGTCGTCGGGGCCGGGACGATCGTAGCGGCTCTCGGTGAGGTAGAGCAGCTGGGCGACGAGCCCTTTTTCGTTCATCCCTTCGGAGGTGCCGATGTCGTAGGAGGCGGCGATGACGCTGCCGTATTTCGATGTCCAGGTCAGATGGGGGCCGCGGTCGTAGCTGATGCGTTCGATGCCGCGGGGCAGGAGCCACAGGTTGGTGGGCATCTCTTCGCGCCAGTCCATGGTGCGCCCGGTGACGATCATTCCGTTCGGGCCGAGGTAGACGGCGCGGGTGCAGGCTTCGGTCGGCGCGAGGGCGCCGAGGGTCAGCAGGCCGCTGAGGCAGGCGGCGGCGAGGGTGTGCGTTTTCATAGGTGTTTCTTGTTTTCCCAGGCTCTGTTGCAAATAGCGTGCAAAAAGGGCAGCGGTTTGTACAAACCGCCGCCCTTTGGCAAATAGAAATCGCCCTAACGGCGTTTTACGGCTTTACTTGGCGTAGCTGATTGACCGTGTTTCCCGAATGACGGTGATCTTCACCTGTCCCGGATAGGTCATTTCGTCCTGAATCTTCTTGGCGATGTCGTGCGACAAGGTCTCTGCCTGCTGGTCGCTGATCTTTTCGCTGCCGACGATCACGCGCAGCTCGCGCCCGGCCTGAATGGCATAGGTTTTCAATACCCCCTGATGCGCCATGGCGATGTCTTCCATCTCCTTCAAACGTTTGATATAGCTTTCCACCACTTCACGCCGTGCCCCCGGCCGTGCGCCCGAGATGGCGTCGCAAACCTGTACGATCGGCGCAATCAAGGTGGTCATTTCGATTTCGTCGTGGTGTGCGCCGATGGCATTGACCACTTCCGGCTTTTCCTTGAACTTCTCGGCGAGTTTCATCCCGATCATGGCGTGCGGCAGTTCCGGCTCGTCGTCCGGCACCTTTCCGATGTCGTGCAAGAGCCCGGCACGTCGCGCCAGCTGCGGATTCAACCCCAACTCTGCGGCCATAATCCCGCTTAGGTTGGCCACCTCGCGCGAGTGTTGCAAGAGGTTCTGCCCGTAGGAAGAGCGGTATTTCATTTTCCCGATCAGGCGGATCAGTTCCGAGTTCAAGCCGTGAATCCCCAGGTCGATCGCCGTCCGTTTCCCGACTTCGACGATCTCTTCTTCGATCTGCTTCTGCACCTTGGCTACGACCTCTTCGATACGCGCCGGATGGATACGCCCGTCGGTCACCAATTGGTGCAAGGCCAGCCGCGCAATTTCCCGCCGCACCGGATCGAATCCCGAAAGGATAATGGCTTCCGGTGTGTCATCGACGATGATTTCCACCCCAGTGGCCGCCTCCAAAGCCCGGATATTCCGCCCTTCCCGGCCGATAATCCGCCCTTTGACTTCATCCGAGTCGATGTTGAAAACCGTCACGGAGTTCTCGATAGCCGCTTCGGTAGCCACCCGCTGGATGCTCTGCACGACGATCTTCTTGGCCTCCTTGTTGGCGGTCATCTTGGCTTCGTCGATAATGTCGTTGATATAAGCGGCCGCTTCGCTCTTGGCTTCGCTTTTGAGTTGTTCGATGAGCTGGGCCTTGGCTTCGTCGATGGAGAGGCCGCTGATCTGTTCGAGTTTGACGATCTGTTCTTTGGTCAGCCGGTCGAGCTCTTCCTTACGCCCGGCGAGCGATTGCAGTTCGCTTTCGACTCTGGATCGGGTGCTTTCGAACTCTTTGATGCGTTTGTTGAGCTGTTCGCCCTCCTGGTTGAGCTGGGTTTCGCGCTGTTTGATCTTGGTTTCGATCTGTTGCAGCCGGGTGTTCCGCTCGGCGACCTGTTTCTCGTGTTCGGCTTTCATCTGGAGGAATTTCTCCTTGGCCTGGAGGATTTTCTCCTTCTTGAGCATCTCGCTGTCCTGTTCGGCTTCGCGCAGGATGGCGGTGCGCCGCTTTTCGGTCGATTTGTAGGTGAACATGTAAGTGGCGTATCCCACCACGGCTGCGGCGACGACGGCACTCACAATTATGATCAGTATATCCATTCGTGTGTGTGGTTTGGTTATTTAGTTGTTTTGGTTTGGTATAGGCATAAAAAAAGCATGGCTTCCTTTGATGGTTTGACGAATAACTCCGGTCAAATCATGGGTGGAGCTGCCTGTGGATTTGGGACTTCCAACGTTCTGCCGCCGCGCTCGGGCGGCGTTTGGAATACAGAAACCCGCCGAAACGGGGTAAGGCCTGTCCTACGTCCATAGAGTTGTTGTGCTCCAAGTAGTTAGTGTTGAGTATCGCAAAGCAAAAGGAAACCATGCGGGCATTTTCGGTTTCTTCTGGTATGTACCGGAAAAGGTGAGACGCCGGGGCGGAGGAGGAAATGTCGGAGGCCTGTCTGTCTTTTTGGCCGACAGGCCTCCGGCAATCCGGCCGCTCCCCCGATTGTCTGCCAGCCGCGCGAGGTGCGGCGTGGGTGGATGGGAGCGGGCGACCCGTTGTTTTCGTCGGGCGAAAACAACGGGCTCCGTCGATTCGTCTGTTTCCCGAAAGAACGTTTGTTCCGGTTCCGCTGAAGTCATCATGGGGCGGAGGCCCGGAGGTCGGGCGAACTGTCGCGACCCCGAAAGGGTGCTGTTCGCCGAAGTGTCTGTGTGTCTCGTGCGCCGGTCAGGAGTCGGAGTCGGTCCGGTTTTTCCGGGGCCGTCCTCGTTTGCTTTTCGGTTTGACGATCGGTGCCGGAACCTGGACGATCGGTTCTCCGGTTCCGTCGTTGCCGTCTCCCTCTCCGACCCATCGGTCGAGTTCCGAGGCGAGGTCTCGCAGCCGCAGCGCTTCCGGACTCATCCGCAGGCGCTCTTTGTTCTCTTCGTTTTCGATCGAAATCCGCATGGCGGCCATCGCGAGGTATTCGGTCAGCGAGGCTTCGTAGTTGCGTTTCAGGTTTTCGATCTGGTCGCGTATCTGCTTGGCGGCGCGTCTCACCCGTTCTTCTTCGTCGGCAGGTATGGTCAGTCGGTACGGTCGTTCGGCAATCTCTACGCGTATCTTCATCATCTTCCGTTCCATACCTCTTGTCTTTATCTGCTGCAATATCCGTGCCGTTTTTCGTGCCCGCACGGCGGTTCGGTCATCGGGATGTCCGAAAGGCTCCGCCGGAATCGTTTTCCGTAGCGAATCGGGCGCCGGATATTATTTGTTCATCAGTGCGATGCAACGATCCACATCTTTCAGTAAGCGGTTGATACGGAGTCTGGCCGCCCGCACTCCTCCAGCCACTTCGGTAACCGATTTGCGCAGGAGGAGCCGATCCATATCCGCCTGCAACCGGGCGATCTCCTCTCCCTGTGCCGCGGTTTGCGCGTGGAGCCGTGCATTCTCCGCCCCCAGCGCGGCATTGGCCTCCCGCAGTTCGGCGTTCTGCGCCAAAAGACGCTGAATGTTGCGCTCGACGCGTTCGATGAGGCTTTGTTCCGACATCTCTGCCATTGTCCGTCCGCTTATCCGTACCGCAAAGCTACGGTTTTTCGGCGGGATTTACAAATACGGACTTTACCTGTCCGTTCCGGCGAGTTCGCCGCGCAGGTCGTAGGCGTCGGCTGCGGTGATCCGGATGTCGGTCAGGGTGCCCGGGGCGAGCGGCGCAGTGGAGGCGATCAGCACCTCCTGATCCACTTCCGGCGAGTCGTATTGGGTGCGCCCGACCCAAAAATCACCCTCGCGCCGGTCGATGATCACCTGGCGCACCTGTCCCACGAGCCGTTCGTTTTTCTGTCGGGCAATCTCCTGTTGCAGGGCCATGATGCGTTCGACACGTTCCGTTTTGACCGCTTCCGGCACGTCGTCGGCGAGCTCGGTGGCGGAGTAGGTGCCCTCCTCTTCGGAGTAGGGGAAGACGCCGAGCCGGTCGAATCGCGAGGCGGTGACGAAGTCGAGCAGTTCCTCGAAATCTGCCTCTGTCTCGCCCGGGTAGCCCACGAGCAGGGTCGTCCGCAGGGCGATGTCCGGAATCTCGCGCCGCAGTCGGCCGATGAGGTCGATGGTTTCGGCTTTCGACAGGCCGCGCCGCATGGAGCGGAGCATCCGGTCGGAGATGTGTTGCAACGGAATGTCGAGGTATTTGCAGATTTTCGGCTCGTCGCGCATGGCGTCGATCACCTCCTGCGGGAAGTGTGTGGGGTAGGCGTAGTGCAGCCGCACCCATTCGATGCCGTCGATCCGGCACAGGGCGCGCAGCAGCTCTCCGAGTCTCCGCCGTCCGTAGAGGTCGATGCCGTAGTAGGTGGTGTCCTGGGCGATGACGATGAGTTCGCGCACGCCTTTCCGGGCGAGTGTCATCGCTTCGTCGATCAGCTCTTCGAAGGGCACCGAAACGTGCCGCCCCCGAATGAGTGGAATGGCGCAATAACCGCACCCCCAGTTGCATCCCTCCGAAATCTTGAGGTAGGCGTAGTGGGCCGGTGTGGTCAGCCGCCGTTCGCCGCGCAGCTCGTCGCGATAGGTCGTCCCCACGGCGCGCAGGATGTCGCTCAGATCCCTGACGCCGAAAAATGCGTCGACTTCGGGCAGTTCGTCTCTCAGTTCGTCGCGGTATCGCTCGCTGAGGCACCCCATCACGAACAGGTGCTCGATATCTCCGGCTTCTTTGGCGGCGGCGAACCGCAGGATGGTGTTGACGGACTCCTCTTTGGCATCGCCGATAAAGCCGCAGGTGTTGATCACCACCACCCGGGCGTCGGTCGAGTCGCTGTCGTAGACTACCTCCCAGCCGGCCGCGTCGAGCTGGCCGGCCAGGTATTCCGAATCGACGAGGTTCTTGGCGCACCCGAGGGTGACGATGTGTATCTTTTTCTTCTTCATGGGGGTTATCTGTTCTGTATTTCCGCCGCGGCCGGCGCTGCACCGACCTCGAAGAGACGGGGTTCGGCCAGCGTGACGCCTCCGTTGGGCCATTCGACCGTTATCTGCGTGACGGCCAGGGTCTCGGGTCGGCCGAAACGACGCAGCGGCGAGCGGGTATAGCGGATGTCGCTCCGGGTCCACCACGTTTCGTCGTTCAGGTTGACGATGTGCGACTGTACGCGGCGGATCAGCCGGTCGTCGATGCCGATTCGGACGATGAACTGCATGGAGTAGGCGCGGCGGTAGTAGCCCAGCTGCGGGAAGGCGACGCGAAAGATGTGGCAGGAGTCTTCCCGCCCGAGGTAGCTGTAACGGGCGTTCCGGTTCGCTGCATTCACCGTGCTGACCGTTGCGACCGGTTGGACGAGGCCCATGTGCAGCAGCTTCTCCAGGTTCTCGCTGCCCATGCCTGTGGTGTCGTCCTGCGTGGCGATCTCTTTTTTCGGATAGTAGTGGTATTGCCGGCGATGGGTCTGGGTCGCCGCCACGGTTCCGGTCACGGTGTTGGGACGGTCGGTGACGGAGAAGCGGCCGCACAGGGTGTGCCGGTAGTAGATAACCGGCACTCGTTTCAAGCTCCGGTTGAAAAAGTCGGCGAGGTCGGCGTGGACGGTCACCTCTTCCGAGGTCAGGGAGTGCCGGATCGTCTCGACCAGCATCACCTCCCAGCTCCCTTTCCGTTGCATCGCCGCATCATAGACGGCCCGCTGCGGCTCTGTCCCCACGTAGCTGACGCTGACCGTGTCCCCGACGGCGAGTCTCGCCGCAGGAATCGTCCCCACTCCCAGCGAGTCGGTCACGGCGACGGCTTTCCGCCCCACGTACAGATAGGCGTACGGCAACGCCTCGCCCGCATCGTTCCGAACGATGACTTTCAATCCTTCGGCTGCTGCCTGGGCCGCGCTGAACCACAGCGCCAGGCCGAATAACACTTTTCTCCACATGTCCCACAGAAGTTTGGTTCGACAAAAGTAATCAAACGGCGGAAAAAACGAATTTCCGCCCGGGAGAACAGCCGTTATGAGCCCTCTCCCGCACGGAAATTCATCGAAAAATCAACGGACTACTCCTCCCTATCGGTATCGGAGTATGCCTTGAGCAGCTTGTCCTGCACCTCGGCCGGAACCTGTTCGTAGCCCACGAATTTCATCGTATAGGTGGCCCGTCCGCCCGTCAGCGAGCTCAGCGAGGTCGAGTATCGGTTCATCTCGGCCAGCGGCACCCTCGCCGTCAAGGTCTCGAAACCCTTTTCGCTGGTCATCCCCTCGATGATCGCCCGGCGGTTCTGGAGATCGCTCATCACATCCCCCAGTTTGTCGCTCGGCGCCAGCACCTCGATCTGGTAGATCGGCTCCATGATCTTCGCTCCCGCGTTGCGGAAAGCCTCCTTGAAAGCATTGCGTCCCGCCAGCTTGAACGAAATTTCGTTGGAGTCCACCGGGTGCATCTTCCCGTCGTAGACCACCACGCGGATGTCCCGCGCATACGAGCCCGTCAACGGCCCCTCCTCCATCTTCTCCATAATCCCCTTCATAATGGCCGGCAGGAATCGCGCGTCGATCGCCCCGCCCACAATGGCGCTGCAAAAGACCAGTTTCCCGCCCCACTCCAATTCGACCTCCTCCGTGGACTTGATGTTCATCACCTGCTCCCGCCCGTCGATCTTGTACTTCGACGGCGCCGGCATCCCCTCCGTGTACGGCTCGATCACCAGCGAGACCTCGCCGAACTGCCCGGCGCCGCCCGACTGTTTCTTGTGCCGGTAGTTGGCTGCCGCCTGCTTCGTAATCGTCTCGCGATAAGGCACCTTCGGGGTCAGGTATTCCACCTCGATCTTATGCGTCCCCGCCAGCTGTGCTTTGAGGATGTTGAGGTGGTGTTCCCCCTGTCCCGATAAGATCGTCTGTTTCAGCTCCTTGGAGTACTCGACGCCGATCGAAGGGTCTTCATACGTCGCCCGGATCAGCAGTTCGCCCAACTTCTCCTCCTCCGCACTGTTTTTCGCCTTGACAGCCGTCCGGAACCGCGGCTGCGGAAAACCGATCAGGTTGATCTGCCATTCCGCCCCCGCCCCGTTCAGTGTGTGGTTCACCCGCGTCGCCTTGAGTTTCACCGTGCACCCGATATCCCCGGCGCACAGCTCCGTCACCTTCACCCGGTTCCGTCCTGCACTGACGAATATCTGTCCGATCTTCTCCTTATTGCCCGTGGCCATATTGGTGAGTTCCATCCCCTCGGTCAGCGTCCCGCTGATTACCCGGAAGAAAGCCACCTCGCCCAAATGGGGCTCGACGGCCGTCTTGAAGACGAAAATCGACACTGGCCCCGCTGCATCCGCCTGCACGTCGCCGCCGCCGATGAGTCGGAAATTCGGTGCCTTGAGCGGCCCCGGAGCCACATTGATAATAAATTCCATGAGCCGTTTCACGCCGATGTCGCGCCGACCCGAGAGGCAGAAGACCGGCACCAAGTCCCGCTTGGCCAGCCCCAGTTTGATCCCCGACCGCATCTCGTCCTGCGTCAGCGTCCCTTTTTCGAAGTAGAGCTCCATTAGCGCTTCGTCGTTCTCCGCCGCCGCTTCGACCAGCGCTTTGTTCAGCTCCCTGGCGCGCTCCATTTCTTCGTCCGGTATCGGCAGCTCCTCCCGCTCGCCCGAATCTCCTTTGAAGCGGTACATCTTCATCATCAGCACGTCGACGAAAGCGTCGAACCCGGGCCCCGGATTGACCGGATACTGCACCACGACGATCGGAGCTTCGGAGTTGGCGCGCAGCTCCTCTATCGTCTGTTCCCAATTGGCTTTCTCCGCATCCAGCTGGTTGACCGCTGCAATGACCGGCTTTTCGTGCCGCCGCGCATACCGGGCCTGTATCTCCGTCCCCACTTCGAACCCGTTCTGGGCGTTGAGCAGCATCACCCCCACGTCGGCCACCTTGAACGACGAGAACAAGGCGCCGCAGAAATCATCTGCCCCCGGCGTATCCAGGATGTTGAGTTTGTAGCCGTTGAATTCAGTGTATAAGACCGTGGAGAAGATCGACCGTTTGTATTGGTGTTCGATGTCGGTGTAGTCCGAGAGGGTGTTTTCCCCTTCGACCGTCCCGCGCCGTTCGACGACTTTGCCTTCGTAGGCCATCGCTTCGGCCAGGGTGGTCTTCCCGGCTCCCGAGGCGCCGAGCAGGACGATGTTTTTGATCTCGTTGGTGGGGTATTTTTTCATAACGAACGGGTTTTATGGGTTAGTCTCGGAAATCGAAACCGAAATCCGACTATAAATATAGCGAATATTTTTATTGAACCATGTCGGAAAGAGGAAACTTTGTCTTTGTCGGATTTTTTATATCTTTATAGCGCTACTAACCCTTTCTTATCTCTAAAATCATGAAAAAGTGTGTCATTCTCTTGGCAGGGATGATCGTGTCGTTTTCTGCCTGTCGAAAAACGTCGTTTTCGGAACCGGAAATTCCTAAACAAGACGAAACGGTGCTGACGGCCGAAGAGGCCGAACGATTCGTGCTGCTGAATACGGATTATGTGCTTTCGAAAGCCGATATTTTGAAAAAAGCTCAGGTGGTGGCCGAGGTGCTCGGTCGAACCGAATTAAAAACTAAAACCGGAAAGATATGCCGACAGTCGATAATTGCGGATTCCATTGTTGCGACGGTTCCTCTGACAAAAAGCGACGGAACGATAACGGTCGTTCCGAAAATCTATGTGGTTGCTTTCGGCCAAGATGCCGGGTTTGCGTTGGTTGCCGGAGATAAACGCATCCATGAGGTGCTGGCGTTTTCAGGAGAGGGGAATTACAGCTCGGACGATTTACATCCGGGTATGGAATATTTCATTCAGTGTCTGCAAACGTACATGGTTTCTGAAATCGATCGGCTGGAGGCGATGCGGGGCGACTCGATCTATAATCGGCTGGTATATAAATACGGAAGATTCGGAGACCGGAGCTCCATGCCTCAGACCCGGTATCCGGTGTGGAACGGTATCGAATATGTCGATATGCCGGTGGACAATATCACGGAAGAGTTATATGAATATAGATCCGACCCGATCTCTTCTATCATTCGTATTAAAACGAAGTGGGGACAGTATTGTCCATACAATATTCAAGTGGGTGCCGTTTATGGAACCGATGTCCCAATAGGTTGTGTGACGACGGCGGTAGCTCAGATTATGAATTATCATAAGATCGGTACCAATGGTAACAAAACCTATTTGTGGGAACAATTCCCGATACAAGCGTGGAATGGTATTTCTTCCGAGGCAATCAATAGCATTTCTGAGTTGTGTTATGATTTAGGTCGTCCTGAACTTTTGGCTGTTACTTATGGGGTTGGAGGTAGTTCGGCATCGGGCAAACATGTGACTCGCACCTTGAATCATTATGGTTATCGTGCAGGGACACTGGTTACCTATAACAGAACCGTGGTGAATAATAATCTGTTAAAAGGGAATCCGGTGTATATGCAGGGGATAGATGATCAGGCCAATGTGGCTCATGCTTGGATTGTTGATGGAGTCCAAATGGAAGAATATTATACGGTTTATCGGATTAATTATTGGTATGAGGGGCATCTTCAGGGTTCAGAATACGTGAATCGGAATTATCAAACTTTATATACGTTCCAACATGTGAATTGGGGTTGGAATGGTAGCTATGATTGTTGGGTTACCCCCGGAATTTTTGATACTCGGGGCGGGTACAATTTCAATGCTGCACTTCAGATGGTTTGTGATATTCAGCCTAAATAATTGTGTTTATCCCGACTTTTCAAAAACAAAAAAGATTGATTATGAAAACTTACATGAAAATAGGGCTCGTCATAACTGTGGCCTTTGTTATGGCGTGGGGCCCAGGGCAAGCCGGGGCTCAGGAACGTTTTAAGAATCGTTACTCGGCTGGTTTCGGCTTTATGCCGGAGTGGCAGTTGGGCGGATCGGACGACGGGAAATTTTCGCCCTCATACGGCTTGTTCAGCGAGGCGCAATTTTCAAAGCACAGCGGAGTGGAGGTCGGAATCTTTGACCGAAAATTTTCTTATACGGAGAAATTGTACTCCGCAGGAGGACCTGAGGTGGAATATTATGAATATAACTACAACCTTCAGTATGTTTCGCTGCGGTTAGGTTATAAATTCTATTCGAAGATATTGAATTTCAGTGCCGGATTCCATGTCGATTTTGCCGTCTCGAAATCCGAGGGGGGATATCGTGGGGAGGCGTTTGCCACGTATCACGACCGATACGGGGCGTATCTCACGTTCAGCAAAGACATCGTTTTGTACAAAGGGCTGATTCTCGAACCGGAAATTCATGTCAATCCGTTCCTGTGCGATCAAGACAAGCGGGTGAAAACGGTGGATTACGAAGGCGTATTCCTGGGTTTGGGACTCAAATTGAAATACCGATTCTGAGAGAGAGGCGGTAAAACCGCCTCTCATCCTCTACAGCAGCCGCAGTTTGGCGAACTTCAGGAGCAGAGTCTTGACACCCGCCGCTTCGAACCGGACGGTCACTTTCGTATCTGTCGCCGTCTGCTCGAACGCCGTCACCGTGCCGACTCCGAACCGGGCATGGGCCACCCGTGCACCGATGGTCAGGTCGCCTGCGCTATCCAACGGTTTGCCCTGCGGCGCAGCTGTGCCCGAGGCGGGGCGGGATTCCACTTTGCGGAATCCCGCCGGCGGTTGCGTCGCGGCACTGTTTCCGCTCGTCGGCGGAGCCGTCTTGCGCTGGTAGCGCTGGAAGGCAGGGCGCGGATCGCCTTCCACTCCTTTGGAACGACCTGTCGCCACCCCTCTCGCAGCGTTCCATCGGTTCCGCAACGAGGCGTTTTCGTCTTCGGGCTCTCCGAAGACATCCGTGTCGGGCAAGGTCGGCATGTCGAGATATTTCGGGTCGATCTCCTTGATAAACCGGCTCGCCTGGGACGGCACGACGCTCCCCCAGCGGAACCGCGAGAGGGCGAAGCTCAGCGTCGCCCGTTTCTCGGCCCGGGTCAGGGCGACGTAAAACAACCGCCGCTCCTCCTCCACGTCCTGTGCCGAGGAGGCTCCCCGCTGGCTGGGAAACAGGTTCTCTTCCAGCCCCATAATATAGGTGTACTTGAACTCCAGCCCTTTCGAAGCGTGAACGGTCAGCAGGGTTACCCGCGGCGTGTCGTCCTCCTTGCTGTCGTCCATGTCGGTCAGCAGGGCGATCTCCTGCAACCACTGGTCGAGCGTGACCGCTTTTTTCGTTGTCTCCTCCTCTGCGGTCTCCTCCGGCGCATCGGCAGCCGGTGTCTCGTTGTCGATCTCCACAGTCTCCTCCTCTTCCGTTTCCGTGTCGGTGGCGGACTGCGCATCGACGAATTCCCGGATGGAGTTGATCAACTCTTCGACGTTCTGCAACCGCGATTCGTCTTCGATCGAGGGGCTGTTCCGGTAGTGCGCCACCAGTCCTGACCGGGCCATCACCTCCATGGCCAGTTCGTAGGCGTCCATCTCACCCGCCTGCTGGAACAGTTCGGTGAAGTTCCGGACGAAGGCCGACAGGCTCTTTATCGCCGCACCGCGCACTCCCAGCTCTTCCGGCGTATGGCGCAGGAGGGCCTCCCACATCGAAATCCCCTCGGCCTGAGCGGCGGCGACGATTCGGCTGACCGACGTGTCGCCGATCCCTCGGGCCGGGAAGTTGATGATGCGTTTCAACGACTCGTCGTCCCGCGGGTTGATGGCTAAACGCAGGTAGGCGATGGCGTCTTTGATTTCGGCCCGCTGGTAGAACGATTGGCCGCCGTAGATCCGATACGGAATATTGTTCCCCCGCAGGTACTCTTCGATCACGCGCGACTGGGCGTTGGTGCGGTAGAGTACGGCGAATTCGTCGGCCGTGGCGCGGTCGCGATAGAGGGTGGTGTGGATATCTCCGGCGACGCGCTGGGCCTCTTCTTTGTCGCTCAGGGCGCAGATCACGCGAATCGGATCGCCTTGTTCGTTTTCGGAAAAGAGGTGTTTGGGCAGCTTGCGGCTGTTCTTTTCGATGACGCTGTTGGCCGCCTCGACGATGGTGCGGGTCGAGCGGTAGTTCTGTTCGAGTTTGAAGATCCGGGCTTCGGGATAGTCCTGCTGGAACCGCAGGATGTTTTCGATCCGGGCTCCGCGGAAGGAGTAGATGCTCTGGGAGTCGTCCCCCACGACGCAGATGTTCCGGTGGGCGTCGGCCAGTTTCTTGACGATCAGGTATTGGGCGTAGTTGGTGTCCTGATACTCGTCGACGAGGATATATTGGAATCGTTCGCCGTATTTCCGTGCGGTTTCGGGGTGGTCGCGCAGCAGGATGTTCATATAGAGCAGCAGGTCGTCGAAGTCCATGGCTCCGTTCTGCCGGCACTGGCGCATGTAGAGGGCGTAAATCTCGGCCAGTCTCGGCCGCTTGGCGCGGGCGTCCTCTTCGGTGAGCACGGCGTTGGCGGCGTAGGCTTCGGGCAGGACGAGGTTGTTCTTGGCGAGCGAGATCCGGGCGTAGACGTCGTTGGGTTTGTACTGCTCGTCGGGCAGTTCGAGCTGGCGGATGATGGCTTTGACGACGTTCCGGCTGTCGGCGGTGTCGTAGATGGTGAAGGCTTCGGGGAAGCCCAGCACCTGGGCTTCGGCGCGCAGGATGCGGCTGAAAAGGGAGTGGAAGGTGCCCATCCAGAGTCCCCGCACGGCGTCGTAGGGCAGTATCTTGGCGACGCGGTCGCGCATTTCGCGGGCGGCTTTGTTGGTGAAGGTGAGGGCCATGATGTGGTAGGGCGAAACACCTCGTTGCAACATATGGGCGATCCGCATGGTGAGCACGCGGGTTTTGCCGGAGCCTGCTCCGGCGATGATCAGCGAGGGGCCGTCGTAGTTTTCGACGGCGCTCCGCTGGGGTGGATTGAGGCCGGCCAGGTAGTCGGTCTGTATAAGGTCGTTTTCCATGACGGATCAATGGTTACTCTTCGGGGCTTTGTATGTAGTCCTTAAAGGGTTTGGGGCGTTACGGGCGGTTTCGGGCCGCTGTTGCCGGTTGCTTGGGGTAGATCTTGGTCGGGGTTGCCGTGGGTTGGGGTCGAGGCTGTGTTTAGGGTACCCGGCCAGTTGCTTGGGGTAGTTCCAGCCATCTTTCGGATGCCGAGCGGCACCGTTTATTCCGAGAGGCAACGCAACTGAAGACCGTGGCCGCGGCTGTCCAGACCGCTGGGCCCGAGTATCATCGTGTCGAAGTACAAAAACATTCCGTGGGTCCATCCGATTGCGGTTGACCAGCTATATCCGCGGCTGCCGACGTTGGTGGGTTGGCCTGAACGTGCGTAGCGGTAGCCCGGGGCGGTGCCGTTTGGCACTCGAACCGGGACGTCTCTACCCTTTGTTTGTGGTTTGCTATTGCGGTTCGTAGAACCGCAATAGCAACATTTTCTTTATTACCCCAATCTGTCGGATTCGTCATCGGCGCGCCCCCCTCACGCCGCTGATGCGTCGCCCTCGCCGAGGACAGCGATTCCTCTTGGAATCGCGCTATTCACTCTCAGTTCAAGCGGGTCGAAGCCTGCGGGGTCCACAGCAACGTGAGTTGCGGGCCTCCGCTGGGGGAGGCTTCGGCCCGAGCGGTTCTTCGAACCGCAAAAGCTTGGTTCAAAACCCAGCCAAAAGCTCAGCCCAAATTCCAGCTCCAAGCTCGGCCAGGGCGGCGCGAAAACCGTAATCGGTTTTCGCGCCCGAAGAACAGTCGCAGCCCAAAGAACAGCCCAGTTCTCCGTCCCGTGTCCGCCTCACTGCGGCTCCGCTGTCGCTCCGCCGGTGCCGCTCGGCACGCGAAAGCTGGGCGTGTCTGCTCCCAAACGTCGCCCGCGGCAATTCTTGCCGGATTGGCCGAGCGCCAACCGGCAGAATATGCCCTCTTAAGCGGGTGGGCGACGGAGTTTTCGCACAAAATCGAGTTTTCCGCGCGCCTTGCGCGATTCATCTATATTCGGCTACCGCCGAAATAGTTGAATCGCTTCTTTAGGCGGGGCGCGCGGCTGTCCTACGGGAGGGTACTGCGCTCGGGCCGCGCAGGCCCCACGTCCCGTGGACGGGAAATGCTTACGCATTTCAACTGGCAGCCTCGGCCCAACCCTTTGTCCGCGCGCTGGCGGAAATGGGGCGGTCGGGCAGCCTTCTCGTGCCTGCGGTGGGGAAATGGTTATCCCAGTTCTTTACTCTTCTTCCCGCAACACGATGTCCAGCTCGCCTCCCGAGACGATGTCCCGCCAGGTCAGGAACGGTGTGCTCAGCAGATGTCCGTTGAGAGTCATCTTTTCGATCCGGTAACGTTTCGCCGAAACGCCCGGAGCACGGACTGTAAAGCTCTTGCCGTTCGGCAGCCGGATGATCGACTCCTCGAACAGCGGCGTCCCGATCGCATAGTTCAGACTCACCGGATCCACCGGATAGAATCCCAGCGCGCTGAAGACATACCAGGCCGACATCTGGCCGCAATCCTCGTTACCACATAAACCGTCCGGACGGTTCGCATATTGTGTCCGCATGATTTCCGACACATATCGCTGCGTCTTTTCCGGCTTGCCGATGTAATCGTAAAGGTACGCCACATGGTGCGACGGCTCGTTGCCGTGCGCATACTGGCCGATCATCCCCGTGCTGAAAATCGGCAGCGAGTCCGTCGCCTCCGGATCGAGCGTGAACATCTCGTCCAGCCGCTTTTCGAACTGTTCCGGCCCCCGCATCAGGCGGATCAACCCTTCGACGTCCTGCTGAACCGCCCAGAGGTATTGCCAGCCGTTGCTCTCCGTGATGTGCTCCGTATACGCCTTCGGATCGAAGCCCGGCAGCCATTCGTTCGTCGAGAGCCGCGGTTGCATGAAACCCGAAGCCGGCTGGTAGAGGTTCATGTAGCTCTTCGACCGCAGGATGAATTCGTTGTAGAGCGAGTCGCGCCCCATCCGCCGCGCCAGCTGCGCGATGCAGTGGTCGTCGTAGGCGTACTCCAGCGTCTTCGAGAGCGACTCTGTTTCCAGGTCTGCCGGCACATAGCCCAGCATTTTATAGAGCCCGATTCCCCGATAGTCGTCTCGGTTCGCCGTCGCCACGCACGCCGTCAGCACCCGGTCGAGCGTCGAATCCGGCAGGAGTCCTTTCAGCGCCGCCTCGACCAGCACCGGCACCGCGTGGTAGCCGATCATCATGTCCGTTTCGTTGCCCCACAACGGCCAGACGGGCAACATCCCTTGCTGGTCGTAGAAGTCGAGCATCGAAGTCACCATCTCTTTCACCCGTTCCGGCTGCGTAAAGGTGTAGAGCGGATGGGCCGCCCGATAGGTGTCCCACAGTGAGAAGGTCGAGTAGTTGTGCCCCCCCTCGCCCGGTACCTTACCGGCGTGTATCCGACCGTCCGGCCCGAAATAGCGGCCGTCCGCGTCGTCGAAGAGCGTCGGGGCGAGCATCGTCCGGTAGAGGGCCGTGTAGAAAGAGACTCGTTCGTCGTGCGTGCCGCCGCGGACTTCGATTTTCGCGAGTTCGGCGTTCCATACTGCCCGTTGTGCGGCGCGCACGCTGTCGAAATGGAACGACGGCATCTCGGCCGCCAGGTTGCGCCGCGCTCCCTCGATGTCCACCGCCGAAATGGCCGTCCGCACCGTCACCGAACGGTTCTCTTTCGTGGTGCGGAAGACGAACCGTCCGATGTGGCTCCGGATGCCGTTATAGGTGCTGTCGCGATGCACCGAGACCACGGTGTCGATCGTGTACGAGGCGAAGGGTTGCGAGAATTGGGCCGTGAAGTAGACCCGTTGATCGGGCGCCCACCCCTCGGAAAAACGGTATCCTTCGATCGTCCGGTCGTCCACCACACGCAGGTAGGAACCCATGGTGTAGTCCCAGTTCATGGCTTTGGAGAGGTCGACGAAGACGGTGGCCCGGTCGGTCACCGGAAAGGTGTAGCGTTGCATGCCGCACCGCTCGGTCGCCGCCAGCTCCACCCGGGTGTCGTAATCTTTCAGCAGCACGCTGTAATACCCGGCCTGTGCCTGTTCGTCGTCGTGGCGGAAGGTGGAGTAGACGCCCAGTTCGCCTTTCCCCGTTTTGAACGGCGGCACGGCGGGCATAAAAGAGATATCGTACAGATCCCCTGCTCCGGTTCCGCTCAGGTGGGTGTGCGAGAAGCCGGCGATCGTGGTGTCGGGCCAGAAGTAGCCGGCGATCCGATCCCAGCCGCTGGTGCCGTTGTCGGGCGAGAGCTGCACCATGCCGAACGGGGCGCTGACGCCGGGGTAGACGTTTCCCGGGCCGTCCGTTCCGATAAAGGGATTGACCAGCGAGGCGAGATCGTCGCTCTCCGGCGCGTGGCTGCACGATGCGGCGAAGAGTGCCGCGACGAGGAGGCCGAAGGGGCGGGTGATTCGGTTTTTCATAAGCGTTCGGGTTGGATCGCGCAACGGTAACGGGTGCGCGACGGGGTTACGAGGGGACAAAGATAACTCGTTTATCCGAGTTTATCAGGTGTGGGAGATGGCCTGAACGGGGTCCATCCGGGCGGCGCTCCAGGCGGGAAAGAGCCCGGCCACGGCTCCTACGATCGACGCGATGGTCAGTCCGAGCAGGATGTTGCTGAAGGTCAGCACGAGGGTGAAATTGGAAAAGTGGTTGACCAGCAGGGTGCCGATGTAGACCATGGCGAGTCCGATCGCTCCGCCGATCACGGAGAGGATCATCGCTTCGAAGAGAAACTGGCAGAGGATGAAATAGGGACGTGCTCCGAGTGCCTTCTGGATGCCGATCTGGACGATGCGTTCGCGCACGGTGACGAACATGATGTTGGCGACGCCGAAGCCGCCCACGAGGATCGAGAAGAGGCCGATAATGCCGCCCGCGAGGTTGATTTTGCGGTACATCTCGTCGAATATGTTGTTCATGATGCTGACTTCGTTGAGGGCGAAGTTGTCTTCGGTCTGGGGGCTGAGCCGCCGGAGGCGGCGCATGATGGAGCTGACCTCGGCTTTGAGGTTTTCCATGTCGGTTCCGTCGGGGCCTGTGATGATCATGTCGGTCGGGGCCCACCGCAGGTTGATGAAATTGCCGGTCAGTGACAGCGGGATCAGGATGCTCCGGTCGAGGCTGTTGAAGGCCACGCTGTTGCCGGCTTTGGCCAGGAGGCCGATCACGTGCAGCTTGATGTCGCCGATGCGGATGGTTTTGCCTACGGGGTCGCTCCCGTCGAAGAGCTGTTCGGCGATTTCCGGCCCGAGAATCGCGACGCGACTGCCGTGTGCCGATTCGAAGGGGGTGAAGTAACGTCCCTGATCGATCTCGGTGGTCTGTATCCGGTCGTAGTTGTGGCTGACGCACAGCACGGTTGCGTTGTCGACATAGAGGCTCCCGTGCCGGGCCGTGCGGTTGAAACTGGTCATGAAAGCGACTTCGGCCTGGGGCAGTAGGGCCTGGGTCTCGCGGTATTCGTCGAGGCTGACCTGCGGCCGGTTGCTGTATTTCCACCACTCTCCGCCCCCTTCCCACGGCCATTTGCTGACATAGAGGGTGTTGCTGCCGAGCGATTCGATCCCCTGGCGGATGTGGAGGGCCATCGAGTCGACGAGAGTGAAGACGGTGATGATGGCGAAGATGCCGATGGTGACGCCGCCGAGGGAGAGGCCGGTGCGGAGTTTGTTGATGACTACGCTTTCCAGAGCGGCGAGCCAGCTTTGGTAGATTTGTCCGAGGGTAAAGAAGAGTTTTCTGAACATGGGGTCTTGGTGGAACGACGGCAACGGTTCAAATTTAGGTATTTTTTGCGATTCCCTGCGCTTTTCCTACTTTTGCAGAGTAGGGTCTTCCCCCGTTTATTCCGAGAGGCAACGCAACTGAAGATCAGTAGCCCGATGTGTAGTTCCGTTGGGGTTTAAATGTAAGGCGAAAAAGTTTAAAAAGATACCGGAAGTTGTCATGGCGTTGACAGACCAATTGGAACCATGATTTCCGACGAGCATCGGATCGCCCCATATTCCGTAATCACCTGCGTCGTGGAAGCCCGGGGCGGGCGGAATGGGTGAGGGGTGGTTTCTCGGGAAAGGTTCGGGGGCGACGAAAAGGTCTGAGGAGCGGTGAAACGAGGTCGCGGAGGGGCGGCCGATTGGATTACGAAAGCTATTGAAACAGATTCGATTATGATTTGGATCATCTGTCTATTGTTGATCGGCGGGTATTTGCTGGGGTCGATTCCCAGTGCGGTGTGGATCGGGCGGTGGTTCTACCGCACCGATGTGCGGGAGTACGGCAGTCATAATGCCGGGGCGACCAATACGCTTCGGGTATTGGGGCGTCGGGCGGCGTTGCCGGTCTTTGTGATCGATGCGGCAAAGGGGTATGGGGCGGTGATGTTGGCCCATTTGGCCGACTTGCAGGGCGACGGACTCTTTTTCCTGAAAATCGGGCTGACGGCGGCGGCGATTCTGGGACATATTTTCCCGATTTTCGCCGGTTTCAAAGGCGGGAAAGGGGTGGCGACGATGGCGGGCTGTATGCTTGCCATTGCGCCGATACCGATGCTGATGGGGCTGGCCACGTTTGTGATTGTGCTGGCGGTGAGCCACTATGTCTCGTTGGGATCGATGACGGGAGGAGTGCTTTTCCCGTTTTACATTCTGTTGATCGACGGTTTCCGGCCGTATAAACTCCTTTTCGGGGTTCTGGTGGCGGTGGTGTTGCTGATTACCCATCGCAAGAATATCAAACGGTTGCGCGAGGGGACAGAGAATAAGACGTTTCTGTTTATCCGGCGGCCGAAGGCCTGATTACGGACGAAAATGAGGATGCGGTTGCGTCTGCTCCGTTTATTCCGAGAGGCAACGCAACTGAAAACCGTAGGCGTGGCCGTCCGCAATGCTGGGATTGAGCCACGTCACGTAGAAACCCAAGTACATGCCATTGGTGCCGCTGACCGTGGAAGCCCAGCTGTAACCGTTGCCGCTGACGTTCACCGGCGCGCCCGTATCCCGATGGCGGTAGCCCGGGGCGGTGGAACGTGAAAGGACGCGGCGGCGTTTATTCCGCCGACTCGGCCAGGTAAAGCAGTGTCGAACTGTTCTCGCGGCGGAACAAACGGCGCGATTCCTCCTGAATTTCCTGCGCCGTCACCGAGTTGTGCTCCGCGACCTCCGTGTCGATCAGGGCCGCGTCGCCCAACATCTCGAAATAGGCCAGGTTCATCGCCTTGTTCAGTACATTCAACTCGCTGAAAATCTGAGTCGCTTCGAACTTATTCTTGACTTTCTCCAACTCATACGCTCCGACCGGTTCCGTGCAGAGGAGTTTCAATTCGTGCCACAAAGCCGCTTCGGCCCGCTCCACCGGCACGCCCTCCATCACATAGCCCGTCACGACGAACAAGCCCGGATCGACATCCCCCGAAACATAGGCATTCACCTGCGAAAAGAGGTTCGCCTCCTGAACCAGCCGCTGGTAGAGCCGACTCGACGTCCCGTTGCTCAGGATGTCCGACGCCACGTCGCACACCGTGTATTCCCGGCTCCGCCGGTCGCCCATGTGGAAGGCGATGTAGATCACCGAAGCCGGTACCGGCCGCCGCACCTCCAGCCGCCGCGGAGCGGTCTGTTCCGGTTCGGCCGGCAGCGAATCCGGTTCGAATCCTCCCGCCGGAATCTCGCCGAACCACTTCTCGGCCAGCTCGAAAACCCGTTCGGGCGGCAAATCCCCCGCCACCGACAGAATGGCGTTGTCCGGCCGGTAGTAGCGGTCGAAGAAAGCCCGCACCTCTTCCATCGTCGCCCGGCGGATGTGATCGATCTCCCGCCCGATCGTCGCCCACCGGTACGGATGCCGTTCGTAGGCCAACGGCCGCAATAGCAGCCAGATGTCGCCGTACGGTTGGTTCAGATACCGTTGTGCGAACTCCTCGACGACCACTTTGCGCTGCACGTCGAGGCTCTTTTCGTTGAAGGCCAGCGAGAGCATCCGATCCGACTCTAACCACAGTGCCGTTTCGATATTCTCTTTGGGCAGGGCCAGATAGTAGTTCGTATAGTCGTTGTTGGTGAAGGCGTTGTTCTCGCCGCCGGCCAGTTGCACCGGTTCGTCGTAGTTCGGCACGTGGATCGAGCCGCCGAACATCAGGTGTTCGAACAGGTGGGCGAAGCCTGTCCGGTCGTATGCTTCGTTGCGCGAGCCCACTTTGTAGAGCACGTTGACGGCCGCCATCGGGGTCGAGAGGTCTTCGTGTGCGATGACGGTCAGACCGTTGGCCAGCGTTCTTTTCTGAAATTCGATCATGCGAAGAGGAGGGTGGTTTTAGCGTCGGAACGGACGCGGCAGCAGGTGATACAATCGGCGCCAGCGGCGCAGGCGTTTCGGATGCGGGTAGTCGGCGAGCCAGAGGCTTTGCACCCGGCGAAAGAGTTCCGGTCGTGCGGTGTCGCCGAATCGTTCGAGGCGTTGCAGCCACCGTCCGATCACGGCGCGACGGAACGCGGAGGATACGCCTGTGAGCCGGAACAGCGTTTCGATCACCTCTTTGCCTTCGATGAATTGTAGTCCTTCGGCTTTGGCTCGTGGTGAAACTTTTACGTGGTGCTGGCGAAACCGATTGAGCGGTTCGGCCAGATAGGCCACCCGTCCGCCGAGGGCGATCCGGCTCCAGAAGAGCCAGTCGCCGCAGTAGCGGTATTTTGCGTAATCCTCCGTCACGTTCGCCAGCGCGCTTTTGCGGAACACGGCCATGCTGGCATTGTAGATGGCATTGCCGGTGAACATTTTTTCGATGACGAAGCGGCGTCCCTCTTTTCGAAACGGTTTCCGGTTGTGCAGCCGTCCCGGAAGCGGAACGGAATCGGAATCGATGGCGATGCTGTTGGTGTAGGCCAGTGTACAGGCCGGGTCGCTTTCCAGTTCGGCGATACATTTTTCGAGGAAAGCGGGTTCGGCGACGTCGTCGCTTTCGGCGATCCAGATGTATTTCCCTTGTGCCAATCCGAATCCCAAGGCCCATTGGCGGAAGGTCGAGCCGCTGTTGGTCTCGTTGAAAACGATGCGACTGACCCGAGGATGGTTTTTGTAGGACTCCAGCACGGTTCGGCTATCGTCGGTCGAGCAGTCGTCCAGCAGGATCAGTTCGAACTCCCGAAAGGTTTGGCCGAGAATGCTGTCGAGCCGTTCCCGAAGGTAAGGCGCATGGCAGTAGTTGGGCACGATGACCGATACGAGCGGATGGGGCATAGCACGGGTGGTCGGCGGATTAATATCCCAAAATGCGCATCATGGAGCGATAGCTCTGCTCCTTGGCGAAGAGACGCGTATAGTACTCGTTAGTCTCCTTGTCGCGGTCGATAATGATATGTTTCGGTGCCGGAATCAGGCAGTGTTGCACCCCGCCGTAGCCGCCCAGCGACTCCTGGTAAGCCCCCGTGTGGAAAAATCCGATGTACTGCGTCTCGCCCGGACAGAGCTTGGGCAGGAAGATCGCGTTCTGGTGCGCCTCGGCGTTGTAATAGTCCTCGCTGTCGCACGTCAGACCGCCGAGGAAAATCCGCTGGTACTCCTTGTCCCAGTTGTTGATCGGCAGCATCATGTAGCGCTGGTTGATGCCCCAAGTGTCCGGCAGGGTGGTCATGAACGACGAGTCGATCATGTACCACAGCTCGCGGTCGTTCTGCTGCTTCTGGTTGATGATCGAGTAGAGCGTCGCGCCGCTTTCGCCCACGGTGAAGGATCCGAATTCGGTGAAGATGTTCGGCTCTTCGATCTCGTTGAGGTTGCAGTAGTTCTTGATTTGCGCAACGATCTCCTCCGCCATGTACTCGTAGTCGTAGTCGAAAGCGAGCGAGTTCTTGATCGGAAAACCCCCGCCGATGTTCAGCGAGTCGAGCTCCGGGCAGACCTTCTTCAGCTCGCAATAGACCGCCAGACACTTCGAAAGTTCGTTCCAGTAGTAAGCCGTGTCGCGAATCCCGGTGTTGATGAAGAAGTGCAGCATCTTGAGCCGGAACTTCTTGTTGGGCTTGATCTTTTCGAGGTAGTAGTTCTTGATTTCGCGGTACCGGATGCCGAGGCGCGAGGTGTAGAAGTCGAACTTCGGCTCCTCTTCCGATGCGATCCGGATGCCGAGGTGGCACGGTTTATGAATCGCAGCGTCCAGTAGCTCGTGTTCCTCCTTGTTGTCGATCACCGGAATCGTGTTGACGAATCCGGCGTGGATGAGCCCCGCGATGTTTTCGACATACTGCGGCCGCTTGTACCCGTTGCAGACGATAAAGGTGTCCTTATCGAGCATCCCGCTGTCGTACAGCGCGTTGATGATGTGGATGTCGTAGGCCGAAGAGGTCTCGAGGTTGATTTTGTTCTTCAGCGCCTCCTCCAGTACGAACGAGAAGTGCGAGCTCTTGGTGCAGTAGCAGTAGTTGTACGAACCCTTGTAGTCCACCTTCGCCATCGCTACGTTGAAGAGTTTCTTGGCCTTCTGGATCTGCGAGCTGATCTTCGGCAGGTAGCTGATCTTCAGCGGCGTTCCGTACTGTTTGATGATATCCATCAACGGTACGTCGTGGAAGTTGAGGTTGTTGTCTACGACGCTGAATTCGTCCTGAGGAAACTCGAAGGTTTGCTCGATGAGGTCGATGTACTTGTTTTTCATCTTCGCCGGATGGGGGTCTGAAGTGGATAAGCGGCTCGGTTACCTGGCTTCGATTCGGGCGATCCGGACGGCCCGGATTTTGCTCTCTTTGCGAATCGAGTGCAAAGATGCGATAATTTTCGTTACGTCCGACGGTCGAAGGTCATTAATTTCGAGTTATTTCGGTCGGTTCCGCGCCGTCGTCGGACGTGTGCCGGCAAGGGGGTGCGAGGGGGTGAAAAGTGACGCTCCGCCGGGAAAATAGTGTCGAAAATTGGTCATATGATTTTTTTTTCGTAATATTGGGACAAATTAGAGAGAGCATTCGATGGACAATAACCTACTCAAGCAACTCATCGCGCAGCACCGCCGGGTGGTGATTCCCGATTTCGGCGCCTTTCTCAAAAAGGAGGGGCCGAGGGGTGAGCAGCTGGTATTCAGTCCGTTCCTGCGCAAGGACGACGGGATGGTGACCGAGGCCCTGATTCGCGAATACGGGGTCGAGTCGGAGGACGCGCGCGGGATGATCGCCGAGTTCGTCGTTTACGTGCGGCAGTCGCTGGCTTCGTCCGGACGCTACTATATTGAAGGGGTCGGGATGTTGGCCGCGGATGCCAACGGGTCGATCACCCTCAAGGAGGGGGTGATGCCGGAGCGGAGCAGGGCGGAGGTCGAGAGCGAGCGGATGGCACGGCAGGCGCCGCCGCAGCCGCAGCCGGTGATGGAACAGATTGTGGAGGCGGAACCGGTGCCCGTGCAGCCGGTGATGACCAAACCGCCGGTGATGACGCGCCCGCAGACGATACAGGTGCAGCCGCCGATGGGGCAGCCGGGGCAGTTGCAGGGACAGCAACAGCCTGCCTCGTTGTTCGGCACCTATCCGGGGATTCAGCAACAACCGATGCGGCAGCAGCAACCGCAGATGCCGCAGATTCCGCCGCAGCAGCCGATGCGGACTCAGCCGGTGGCGCCGCAGCATCAGCAGGTGATGGGGCAGCAACCAGTGCAACAGCCGATACAACCGGGGCAAAGACCGCAGCATCAGCAGGCGATGGGGCAGCAGCCGATCCAGCCGGGACAAAGACCGATACAACCGGGGCAGAGACCCCATCCGTCCATGCAGCCGCAGCAGGGGGTACGAGGAGGGCAGCAATCGGGACAACCGATGCAGCCGCAGCAGGGACAACAGCAACAGGCGGCGATGGGGCAACCGATGCAGCAGCAGGCGGGGATGATTCCCCCGTCGCAACGCCAGCCGCAGCAGCCCGGACAACAGGGGCGGCCGGGAGGGGCGGCTCAGGGAGCGGGACGGCCGACGAGACCGGGGCAGGGAGCTTCCCGGCCGGGGCAACCGTATCCGGGAGGGCGGAGACCGCCGGTGCGTCGGCGACCGCAGCAGCGGACTAAGGCGGATGTGTGGCTGATCGTCGCCATCATTGCGGCGTTGGTCGTGATCGCGATTATGATCTACAGCTTCATCGTCTCGGGCGGGGGGCAGGACATGGATATGGAGATGCTGAACGAAGCGATGGCACCGATGCAGGATGCTTCGAGCTCGGCGGGGGGAGATGGATTGTAGGATATTCTATATTATAATAGGCATAAGAAAAGCGAATCCGGCGAGAGCATCGAAAGGCTCCATCGCCGGATTCGCTTCTTAATATATAGAACGAGTTACAGCAGTCGTTCCAATATGATCATGTCCCGGCACAACGTGCCGTCTTCATCGATCACCGGTGCCGGATAGCGTTCGGTAAAGAAATTCGAAATCGTATGGGAGTAACGGAATCCGCAGCGTTCGTAGAATCCCCGTCCTCCGTCGCTCGTACCCACCTTCAGGCTCATGAACCGGCCCCGGTAGTGCGCGCAGAGGTCGTCCAATATGGCTCGTCCCCAGCCCGACCCCCGGAGGGAGGCGACTACCGCCAGATTCTTGATTTCGCCGACCGTCGTGTCCACCACCGCCTCACCGACCACTCGCTTCGCGTCGTCCCGCCAGACCCACATCTCTCCTTCGGCCAGATAGCGTTCCACCATCTCTTCCGACGGATCGGCCTCTAATAAAAGGTCTCGGAACGACCGCTTTTCGGACAGTGCGACGATCTTTTCCATCCGTCCCGAAAATTTTTATGCCCCGACAATCACCGTGCTGAACGCAGCCGGATCGAGCCACCGCCCGGCCAGTTCCCGAATTCGTTCCGGCGTGATTGTCCGCACCTCGTCGAAAAAGGCCTCCACCGCCCGGTTCGTCATCCCGCACTGGACGTTCTCGATCGTCATGTCCGCCACCCCGAACGGCCCGTCCAAAATCCGCATCATCTCGCCCACGATGATGTTCCGCACCATCTCCAGCTCCGCCGTCGGCACAGTCTCTGTCCGCAGCCGCTCCACTTCGCGCAGAATCTCGGCCACTGCCTTGTCTGTCGCCGCCGCCGTGACATCCGTCGCCACGGCGAAATAGCCCGTGTGCTGGAGGTTCACCATCGCCGAATAGATGCCGTACGTGTATCCCTTCTCCTCGCGCAGGTTTTTGACCAGCCGCGAACCGAAGTAGCCCCCCAGAATCGTGGCGACCACCTGCATCCCGTTGAAATCGGGGTGTTCCTTCGGGAAGAGCGTCCGCCCGAGCCGGATCGACGACTGCAACGCCCCTGTTCGCTGCTCGCGGATCAGGCTCGTCGGTTCCGTCGGTGGAACGCCCGGGTCGACGACCGGTCGGCCCGCCTCGAAGCGGCTCAGGAATCGCTCCATCTCACTCCGTACCTCCGGCGCGATCCGGCCCGAAGCCACCGCAAAGAGATTCCCGGCCCGGTAGTGCGTCTCATAGAACTCGCGCAACAGATCCGCATTCAGCTCGTCGTAGGCCTCGGCCGCCGAGCTGCGGCCATACGGATGCTCGGCTCCGAACAGCGCCCGTGAGAAGAGCTCCCGGGCCTGATACGACGGCTTTTCGCGCTCGATCGTCAGTTGCTGCTTCCGTTTGGCGGCATAAATCTCCAGTTCGTGTTCCGGAAATTGCGGCTCGAACAGAATCTCGCTCAGCAACTCCAGCGTCCGGGGCAGAAAGCGGTTCAGGCAACTCACCGTCACGATCGCATAGTCGCGGTCGATCGAGGTGTCGTAGTAGATGCCGTAGAAGTCGAACCGTTCGGCGATCTGTGCCGCCGAGTAGTGCGCCGTTCCCTCGCTCATCAGGTTGAGCGCGGCCGATGCCGTGAACGGCGCCGGCTGGTAGCGCGTTCCGGCGCCGAAGACGAGGCTCAGCCGGCACAGCGGCTGGGTCCCCGCGTCGATCGTCCAGAACCGGATGCCGTTGGGCAGCTCGGAGTAGATCGTTTCCGGGATGGTCAGCCGGTCGGGGAGTTGGAAGTCGGGTTGTCGGGTGCGGTCTAACATCGTGTGTCGTTTCAGGCGAGCAAAATTAATGATTTTGCGCGATTCCGCTCGTGCGGCGGTGCAAAACGACCGTCCGGCCCGTTCCGTTGCGGCGAAGCGTGGAAATTCACTACATTTGCATCATACACAGCATCCTGTTCGGAGGTTTCGAGCATGAATACACAGCAACAGATACGTCAATGGGCCTATGTCGTGGTCGGGTCGATCCTGATCGCCACGGCCTACGTCCTCTTTATCACCCCTTATCGGATCGTGCCGGGCGGCGTTTACGGGATGGGGGTCGTCCTCAACTATCTTTTCCCGAAGATCCAGGTCGGTACCTACGGGCTGTCGATGGATATTCCGCTCCTGTTGATCGGGTTTCGGCTGTTCGGGGCGCGGTTCGGGGCGAAGACCGTCGTGGCGGCGCTGCTCACGCCGGTGATTATGGACGGGATGACCTGGATGATCGGTTCCGATCCGGCCACGATGCTCGGCGGCAAGATCGACTTGGCGGGCGATGTGCTGCTCAGCTGCCTTTTCGGCGGGACGCTGCTGGGGGCCGGCGTGGGGCTGATCCTCAAGACCCATGCCACGTCGGGCGGAACGGACATCATCGCGATGATCGCTTCCCGCTATCTCCACATGCCGATCAGCCGGGCGGTGCTCTATGTCGATTCGCTGGTCGTGCTCTTCGGTTTGGCCGTGTTGGGGGATTGGCGGCTGCCGCTCTACTCGTTGGTTACGATCTTTGTCTCGTCGCGTGTGATCGACTACATCGTGGACGGCGGATCGGGAGATAAACTGCTCTTCATCCTTTCGGAACGGCACGTCGAGATTCGCGACTTCATCCTCGACGGCTTGGAACGGGGCGGGACTTATATCAAGGCCTGCGGCATGTACACCGGGGCGGATAAGGAGATGATCTTCGTCGTGGTGTCGCGGCGCGAGGTGTCGCTCATTCGCGACCGCATCCGGCAGGTCGATCCGGAGGCTTTCATGATTGTGGTCGATGCGCACGAGACGCTCGGCGAGGGATTTAAAACGTTCGAAAAACCATGATATTACGCAAAATCGGTCTGCTGTTGGGGGTTTCGCTGCTCATCACGGTGATGATGCCGCAGCGGGCAGCCATGAATTTCAATTTCGCACCCGGCGAGACGTGGGAAGAGGAGACGCTCGTCGCGCCGTTCGATGTGCCGGTCTATAAGGAGGCCGAACAGCTGAATGCCGAACGAAAGGCTTTGATGGAGGAGTTCCAGCCGGTTTTCCGGCTCGATCCGGCGGTGGGCGAGGCTCAGCTGCGCACGCTGCGGGCCGATCTGGCGGCCAGTTCCTCTTTGTCGGACGAACGGCGCGAGCGGATTTGGCGCGCTTTTCGGCGCGTCTATGGCCGCGGGGTGGTGAGCGAGGCCGACCGGGCGGCCCATACCGACCGGATGGTGCGGATCGATAGCGCCCATGTCCTGTCGGGGCGGTTTGCGACCGATATTTTCACGCCCAATACGGCGATGGATTACCTGCAAAAGACCGAGGGGATCGATCCGCAGCAGGCGACGCGCTACCTGACGCCGTCGCTTGTCTACGACCGGTCGCTCAACGCCCGGTTGCGGGAGGAGCTTCTTTCGAGGCTGTCGCTCACGGAGGGGATCGTGCGGACGGGCGAGGTGATTGTTTCGAAGGGGCAGCTGATCGACCGTCACACGGCGACGGTACTGACCTCTTATCGGCGCGAGTACGAAAACCGACTGGGGAGGGGGATTAGCGGGACGGTGCTGTTTCTGAGCCGTTTTCTGGTGATGGCGGCGTTGCTGACCTTGAGTTACGTCTTCTTTACCTACTTCTCGCAGCACCATTTTACGGCCTGGCGACCGATGTTGTTCGTCTTCACGCTCTATGTGGTGATGGCGGGGCTGATGGCGCTGGTGGTGCGGACGCAGTTCCTGAGTCCGTATGCGGTGCCGTTGCCGGTGGTAGCGATTCTGTTGCTGGCCTTTTTCGATACGCGGGTGGCGATTTTCGGCAATATCTCGGTGGTGCTGATTGCGTCGCTCTTCGTGCGATTCAGTTTCGAATTCTTTACGGTGGAGTTTTTGGCGGGGATTACGGCGATTTTCGTGATCCGACACGCCTACCAGCGTCACCGGGTCTTTCGTGCGGTGGGGGCGGTGCTGCTGGTGCAGGAGTTGATCTATGTCGCTCTGTTGTGGATGAAACGGGGGACGGTTTTCGTCGATTATTCGGGCATGCTGTGGTTCGTGGCGAGCGCTTTCCTGATGCTGGCTTTCTACCAGTTGATCTACATCTTCGAACGGGTTTTCGGCTTCGTGTCGGACATCACGCTGCTGGAGCTGTCGGATACGAACCAGCCGTTGTTGTTGCAGCTGGCGGAGAAAGCGCCGGGGACGTTCCAGCATTCGGTGCAGGTGGCGTCGCTGGCCGAGAGCGCGGCGAAGGAGATCGGGGCCAATCCGTTGCTGGCACGGGCGGGGGCGCTGTATCACGATGTGGGGAAGATGGAGAATCCGTTCTACTTCGTTGAGAATCAGACGGGAAATTTCAATCCGCATTCGATGCTGAGCCCGTCTCAGAGCGCGGCGATCGTGCGGTCGCATGTGACCGAGGGGATTACGCTGGCGAGGAAGCATCGTCTGCCGGCGGTGATTCAGGAGTTTATCTCGCGGCACCACGGGACGTCGAAGATGTATTATTTCTATGTCGAGGAGGAGCGGTTGCACGGCAAGGTGGAGCATCCGGAGGAGTTCGTCTATCCGGGGCCGAAGCCGGTGAGGCGAGAGGTGGCGATCTGTATGATGGCGGACTCGGTCGAGGCGGCGTCTCGCTCGCTGGCGAACTACGACCGGGAGACGATCGACGAGTTGGTGGATCGCATCATCGACCGTCAGATCGCCGAGCACCAGCTGAGTCAGGCCGATCTTTCGTTCGCCGAGGTGACGCGTATCAAAGAGCTTTTCAAGACTCGGCTGAACAATATTTATCACGGTCGGATCTCTTATCCGACCTCTCCGTCCGAGACTCCGGCCACGGCGTAGGGGGGCTCCTTGTCCACGCTAGCGTGCGGGACAGAGAACGGGGTAACGAGTTGGGCTCCCGGTAGCTTGAGGATGCGTGAGCATCCGTCTAAAGTTTTTCTGGGTCTCTTTGTTCACAACCGACGCTGCCAGCGAGGGCAATGCAAACGCAGTTTGCAAATTGCCGAGCGGCGAGGAGGAAGGCGAAGCCAACGAGAACAGTTCCAGCCGGGGCAGTGTTTAGATCGCGCGCCGACGCCTTAAGAGGGAAATCGTCAAAATGCGCTTGCGCGTTTTGACAAGATTTCCCAAGGCGCGCGAACAAAGAATGGGGGTAGAGGCGGCCTTGGGGTAGAGGCTGCCATTTGCCCGCCGCGGGCACGCGGGGCCTGCCCGGCCCGAGGGCAGTCTCCTCCCGTAGCCAAAGATGCGCGCCGCCGCCTGAAGACGCGATTCAACTATTTCGGCGGTGAGCCGAATATAGATGAATCGCGCAAGGCGCGCGAAAGTGCGGCGGAGCGACAGCGGAGCCGCAGTGAGGAGGACACGGGGCGGAGAATTGGGCTGTGCTTTTTTGCCGAGCTTTGGGCCGAGAGCGAGTAGTGCGGTTCTCCGAACCGCCGGCCTTGTCGCCGAAGCCGCTATGCGGCTTCGGGGGGATGGGCGACAGGCCGAACCCGACAGAAAAAGGCTGTGCTTCTGCTACCCAACGGCCCGCAACACGCCGCTTACGCGCCGAGAATTGCGGTTTCTCCCGGGCGTCCGGCCTGCCATGTGGCGCGCTTTCATTCAACCGATAGGAATGTGCTCTTGTGATTCGGGTCGGAGCCAGCGTGGACGCAACGAGCTCTGCGAAGTTGCAGGCCTACGCCTGGGGTGGCTTCGGCCCGCGCGGTTCTGCGAACCGCAGGATTCAGCTCAAAAGTAGGGTAGAGGCTGTCTAATATTAGGGTAGCTCCTGCCCCTTGCCCACCGCGGGCACGTGCCCCGTTTATTCCGAGAGGCAACGCAACTGAAAACCGTAGGCACGATGGCTCGCGTGGTTGGGAAGAAGGTACTGCGTATAGAAGTTCAAGTGCATGCTGTTGGCACCGTTGACAGAGGAAGACCAGCTGTATCCGCCGTGTCCGAGATAGTTCGCGGCACCTGTATCCCGAGGGAGGTAGCCCGGGGCGGGCATTCCGGCCTCAGAAAGGCCTGCCCCGCTTAATAATTCAGCATACAAAAAAGCATGAGACCCATATTTTCCGTAGCGGTAGACGTTGGCGGGGGTGTCTACCCGAAAAACACAAGCCTCATGCAAAGCTGCTATTAACCTTTCATTTCACGTCTTCACCTTTTGCGAAGCGAAGAGCCGTTGCACGGCCACCATGAAATTCGAAGACAAAGATACGAACAAAATCGAAATACGCAAAAAAACGATTAATTTTACCTCCGCAATCGCAAAATCGAAAACGTTACAACCCCGATGAACCGTTATTACCTTGCCGGAGCGGCACTTCTCGTTGCCGCACTCACAGCCGGCTGTCAAAGCACGATGGCTATCAAAACGAAACCTTACCCCGAAACCCGTAAAGACACCACCGTGGTGGACGATTATCACGGCACGCAGGTGGCAGACCCATACCGTTGGCTCGAAGACGACCGGTCGACCGAAACCGCAGCCTGGGTGGCCGTTCAGAATGCCGTGACACAGGACTATCTGGCGCAGATTCCTTATCGCGAACAGATCAAACAGCGGCTCACCGAACTCTACGACTATCCGAAAGAGGGGACACCGTTCCGCGTCGGCGAGTACTACTTCTTCTACCGGAACGACGGGTTGCAGAACCAGAGCGTGCTCTACTACCAGAAAGGACTCGACGGCACGCCGGAAGTCTTCCTCGACCCCAACACCTTGTCGAAGGACGGAACCGTGGCTCTGAATACCGTCACCTTCTCGAAAGACGACCGCTATGCGGCCTATTCCGTTTCCCGATCAGGGTCGGACTGGGTCGATATCTATGTGATGGAGGTCGCTACGCGCAAGCAATTGGTGGACAAGATCGAATGGGTGAAGTTCAGCGGCGCCAGCTGGGGAGACGGCGGCTTCTACTACAGCCGCTACGACGCACCGGCCGAGGGGGCGAGCGCATACTCCGCGAAAAACGAATTTCAGAAAGTCTATTTTCATAAGCTGGGGACTTCGCAGGCGGAAGACCGGCTGATCTACGAAGATAAAACGCACCCGTTGCGTTACTTCTCGGGCTTCGTGAGCGACGACTTCCGGTGGCTCTTTATCGTCGGTTCCGAGGGGACGAGCGGAAACGAGATACTTTATAAGAATTTGACCGTGCCGAACGCGTCGTTCAAAACGCTCTTCAAGGGGTTTGCCAACGACTATTCCATCGTGGACTGCATCGGGAACACGGCCTATGTGCTGACCAATGACGCGGCGCCGAATTTCCGGCTGGTATCGGTCGATTTGAATGCCGCTGTGCCGGTGGCCACGGATGTGATTCCGGAGTCTGAAAACCTGCTGGAGTGGGCGACCACGGCCGGCGGGGCGATCTTCGCCGGATATCTCAAAGATGCGTCGAGCCGCGTTTATCAGTACGGTTTCGATGGCGCTCTGGTGCGCGAGATCGCGCTGCCGGGGATCGGTACGGCGGGCGGTTTCAGCGGCGAGGCGGAGGACACCGAGGTGTTCTACGGCTTCAGCAGTTTCAATGTGCCGCCGACTTCGTATCGCTACACGATCGCGGACGGCACTTCGACGTTGTACCACGAAACGAAGGTGAATTTCGATGTCTCGGCCTTTACGGTCGAACAGGTCTTCTATCCGTCGAAAGACGGTACCCGGGTGCCGATGTTCTTGGTCTATAAGAAGGGGCTGAAACGGGACGGCTCGAATCCGGTCTACCTCTATGCCTACGGCGGGTTCAACATCAGCCGCACGCCGGGTTTCTCGGCGTCGAACATCCTGTTGCTGGAGCAGGGGGGGATTTATGCGCTGGCCAATATCCGGGGCGGGGGCGAGTATGGCGAGGCTTGGCACCGGGCGGGGATGCTGGAGAAGAAGCAGAACGTTTTCGATGACTTTATCGCGGCAGCCGAATATCTGATTGCGGAAAAATACACTTCGCCGCAGAAACTGGCCATCGCGGGCGGTTCGAACGGGGGGCTGCTGATCGGGGCGTGTCTGACGCAGCGGCCGGATCTCTACTGTGCGACTTTCCCGATGGTGGGGGTGTTGGATATGTTGCGTTACCACCGTTTTACGATTGGTTGGGGCTGGGTCGTGGAGTACGGTTCGGCGGACAATGCGGCGGATTTCCCGTACCTCTATAAGTATTCGCCGCTGCACAATATCAAACGGGGGACTTGCTATCCGCCGACGATGATCATGACGGCGGATCACGACGACCGGGTGGTTCCGGCGCACTCGTTCAAGTTCGGAGCGACGCTCCAGGCGGCGCAGGGGTGCGAAAATCCGATTCTGTTGCGTGTTGAGTCGGATGCGGGTCACGGGGCGGGCAAACCGATCTCGAAGTCTATTCAGGAACAGGCCGATATCTGGTCGTTCTTCCTGTGGAATGCGGGTGTGCGGAATTTTTAACCGTTCGATTACTGTGTCTACCCGCATGGAACCGTACCTTTTCTTCAGAAAAGGTACCCAAAAGACTTTTGCAGAGGTCGGCCCAACGGGCCGACCACGTGTTCTCTCTGCCTTGTTTCGTTGGGCTGGATTTTCAGGCGCGGCGCGCGTGGGGTTCTCGCCCATTATTAGCGCGCCACACTGGGAAATCCAGCCCAACCAATCGGGCAGACACGGCCAGAGCATCCCGCAGGGATGCGCTCTAAAGTTTTTCTGGTTCTCTTTGTTCACAAAGAGAACAGTACCCTCCTGGGCAAGTACAGATAATCGAAGGATTAATAAATACAGTCAATGAGTATCAACGAGGAACAAGACCGGATTATCGACGAATTCAGCGTATTCGACGAATGGCTCGACCGATACAGCTACCTGATCGAGCTCGGGAACGGGTTGACCGCGATCGCTCCGGAGCATAAGACCGAACAATTTCTGATAAAAGGATGTCAGTCCCGGGTTTGGGTCGACGCCCGGCTCGACGACGAAGGACGGATGCACTTTACGGCCGACAGCGACGCCATTATCACCAAAGGGATTATCGCCCTGTTGATTCGCGTGTTGGACGGGCATACGCCCGAAGAGGTGCGCGATGCCGATCTCTATTTTATCGACCGGATCGGTCTTTCGCAGAACCTCTCGCCGACGCGCGCCAACGGATTGTTGGCTATGATCCGGCAGATGAAATTGTTTGCGACCGCGTATGCCGCCATGCAAAAATAATCGTTACTTTTGGGTCGGATTATGACACCGCAGGAGATACTCGACATCGAGCGCGACATTGTCTACACGCTCAAAAACATTTATGACCCGGAGATTCCGGTCAATATCTACGACCTCGGCCTCGTGTACGAGATCGAAATGACCCCGGAGGGGACGGCTAATATTCGGATGACCCTCACGGCGCCGAACTGTCCGATGGCCGATATGCTCGTCCAGCAGGTGCACGACGACGTGCTCAAAGTGAAGGGCGTCGAGCGGGTGGATGTGACGTTGACCTTCGATCCGCCGTGGGATCGATCGATGATGACCCAGGAGGCACTGCTCGAACTGGGGATGATATAAGGCGCGTTGATTCAGACAAATACCGAGAACCATTAAACACAACAATACCATCATGAGAAGAAAAATCGTCGCAGGGAACTGGAAAATGAATACCACGCCGGCAGAAGGCGTCGCCCTCCTCGAAGGCGTAGCGGCTCTGAAAGGGGGTGCACCGGCCGATGTCGAACTGATCGTCGGTGTTCCGTTCACCCACTTGTGCAGCGTCAAGGGGCCGGCGGAAAAGGCCGGGATTGCCGTTTCGGCTCAGGACTGTGCGGATCACGAATCGGGGGCTTATACCGGCGAGGTGTCGGCTAAGATGATTTCGTCGCTGGGGGCTAAGTATGTTATTCTGGGGCACTCCGAACGGCGCGAATACTATGGCGAAACCAGCGAAACGCTCAACAAAAAGATGGCTTTGGCTTATGCGCATGGGTTGGCACCGATCTACTGCGTGGGCGAAAAACTCGACGAACGGGAGGCTGGCAAACATTTCGACGTTGTTCGGGCGCAGATCGAAGAGGTCGTTTTCAACCTGACTCCGGAACAGTTCGGCAAATTGGTGATCGCTTACGAACCGGTTTGGGCGATCGGCACCGGCAAGACGGCGACGGCGGAGCAAGCGCAGGAGATTCATGCGTTTATTCGCAAGGTGCTGGCTGAAAAGTTCGGTGCGGCAGCAGCTGATAAAACGCCGATTCTCTATGGCGGGAGCTGTAAGCCGGGCAACGCTGCCGAAATTTTCAGCAAGGCAGACGTAGACGGCGGTTTGATCGGTGGCGCTTCGTTGGTTGCCGACGACTTTATCGCGATTGCGAAAGCGTTCTAATATTCGGTTATCCAATCAAGTTGCTCTTGTCCTTACCTTCCTTTAAGGAAGGTGAGGACGTTTTTTTGTGGGGCGGTCGAGAATAGGGCCAAAGCTGCCCCTTGCCCATTGCGGGCACGCGGGGCTTGCGCGGCGGTGCGCGGACGAAGAACGGGGGTAGAGGCGGCCAGTTGAAATGCGCGAGCATTTCCCGTCCACGGGACGTGGGGCCCGCGCGGCCCGAGCGCAGTACCCTCCTGTAGCCAAAGCCGCGCGCCACGCCTAAAGGAGCGACTCAGTTATTTCGGCGGTGAGCCGAAATAACTGAGTCGCGCAAGGCGCGCGAAAAAAGAATAACGCAAAAAATCCGTCGCCCGCCCGCCTAAGAGGGCATATTCTGCCGGTTGGCACTCGGCCAATCCGGCAAGAATTGCCGCGGGCGACGGCAAGCGTGGCGGAGCGCAAGCGGAGCCGCAGTGAGGCGGACACGGGGCGGAGAATTGGGTCGAGCTTTGGGCCGTGCCTGTTCTTCAGGCGCGAAAACCGATTACGGTTTTCGCGCCGCGCCGGGCCGAGCATGGGGCTGAGATTTGGGCAGTGGATTGGGCTGAGCTGTTGGCCGGGCTTTGGGCCGAGCTTCTGCGGCTCTTTGAGCCGCGCAGTTCGCCGCCACCCCACGCGGCGGGCTGCAAACTCGACGGAGCTCGTTGCACTCACCGCTAGCGACGCATTAGCGGCGCGTGGGGGGGGCGCGCCGAGGACGAATAGGCGGAACTTGTAGCGGGTAAAATAGTGCGGGCCGGACGCCTTCCCACGGGTGGTCTGCAACACGCCGCTTGCGCGTCGAGAGTTGCCGTTCCTCCCAGGCGTCCGGCAGCTGGGACTAAATTACAGTAAGGTAGAGGCTGTCCGATTGTTTGGGGTAGACACAGCTAGTAAAAGACGCTTAGCGTCTGTTTATTCCGAGAGGCAACGCAACTGAAGACTGTGGCCGCGGATAGTTGTACTGCCGGAGTTGAAGTATTGCATGTTGAAGTACAAACTGCCATTACCGGTATTGCTGGCTGTGGACGAGCTACTGAATCCGTCGTACCCGACACCCGTCAGATTTCCCAATCGGTTGTTGTTTCCTCCGTCGCGGTAGCCCGGGGCGGGAGCAACCAGAAAAGAAAAGGAGCTCCCGGAATGGAAGCTCCCTCTGTAAAATGCGCCGAATGAGGCATCAGTACGCCATCACCTCGTCGAGGAACATCCAAGCCGGATTGCCCTGTCCGATATGCCCCTCCGGCAGCGGCCCGTTTTCGATTCGAAACCGGATGTAGCGCGCCTGTACTCCGCCTGGAATCGATGTGCCGAAGTAATGCGCACCGCTCCCTGCCGTCAAGCTGTCGCTCCCGTCGATCCGCACCGGATGGCCGTAATGCGTCCCGTCGGTCGAAAATTCGAATACGGCCCCTCGCGGTAAAACGATCCACGACCGCGGTTCGTTGTCCGCATTGAAGCCCACGTGCCGCAAGCTCCGCACCGTTCCCAAATCGATAGTTCCTGCCGCATCGATGCCGTTGAAGCCGATCCATTCCGGACGCACATAGCTGTCACCCCCCATCGCATAGTCCACCAAAGCCGCAGCCCCGCCGTTCATGTACGGTGCCGACGGCGCCTGTTCCAACGTCACCGCCGCGTCTTTCAGCGCACTCTTGTAGAACCGATAGCTCTTCACCTGGCTGTCCGACCGTCTGTTCGCCGATCTCTCCATGGCGATCGCCCGCAATTTCAATTCCGCATCTCCTGTGAGCGTAATTCCGCCGACCGGTACGATCGGAGAGGCGGAGGTCGGTTCCGAACCGTCCAACGTGTAGACGATCTTCCGCGGCTGCGGTGCCGCACATTTCGGGAACAGGGTCATCGAGTGGCCGAATACCCGCAGCGTATCTTCGATGTACGGCTCGAATACCACCTCCGCGAGCATCTGCTCTGCGGTCAGGGCATCTTCGGACGGAATCTGAGCCACCGGTCGGTCCGCCGGATCCGTCCCGAAATCTTTCGTCGGTTCAGACCCCATATGCAGCACGAGTTTGCCGCCCTCGTCGAGCATCGATTGGGTGATGTACGATTTCGTATACGGCTCTCCGTTCCACTCCGCCGACCGGATGTAGATGTTTTTCCCGTCCGAAGAGAGCCCTTCGGCTTCGATAATAAACGGCCGGCCGGATGCCGTCGTCGGCGCGATTTCGACCCGTTCGAAAGTCGGCGTCCCCAAAACGTAGACCCCCGATCCCGGGGTCACGGGGTAGAAGCCCATGGCGCTCAAAACGTACCAGGCCGACATCTGGCCGCAGTCCTCATTGCCGCACAACCCGTCCCGCGCCGTGGTGTACATCGTCCGTTTGATCTCGTCCACCCGCTCCTGCGTCCGCCACGGCGCCCCCGCGAACGAGTAGAGATAGGCCACCTGATGCGACGGCTCGTTGCCGTGCGCGTACTGGCCGATCAGTCCCGAAACGTCCGGCGAATGGTCGTTCGTCGTAGTCGGCGCCTCGAACATCGCGTCGATGGCAGCGATATAAGCGCTGTCGCCGCCCAGCATGCCGATATGAGTCGTCACGTCCTGCGGCACGAAGAAACGATAGTGCCAGGCATTCCCCTCGGTGAAGTCTCCCTGTCCGAGGATCGAGATTTCGGTCGGGTCGAACGGCGTGCGGAATGCGCCCGTCGAGAGCCGACCCTTGAAGAAACCGTCTGCCGGATCGAATTGGTTTTTATACGATTGCGCCCGACGGATGAAGACCCGATACAGGCTGTCGTTCCCCAGCGCCTGGGCCATTCGGGCGATGCACCAGTCGTCGTAGGCGTACTCCAATGCCTTGGAGACCGAATTGTTCTCCTTGTCGGCCGGCAGGTAACCCAACTGCCGGTAGTGTCCGATTCCGCCGTGTTCGCGTTGCATGGCGCTGTGTACCATCGCCTTCAGCGCTTCGTCCCCCTCCTCGGCCGAGAGTTCGCCCTTGAAAAAAGCATCGGCGATGATCGGTACCGAGTGGTAACCGATCATGCAGTTGTTTTCGTTCATGTGCAGGTCCCACACCGGCAGTCTGCCGGTCTGCCGGTAGTAGCGCAGCATGGAGCGGGCGATCTGCGCATTGACTTCCGGCTGCACTAAGGTCAGCAGCGGGTGCAGTGCACGGAAGGTGTCCCACGTGGAGAAGATGCTGTAATTCGCCCCTTCCGTCGAATCGGCCGGGTGAATCTCGCCGTCCGCTCCGCGATACCGGCCGTCGGTGTCCGTAAAGAGTACCGGTGCGATAAAGGAATGGTACAGAGCGGTGTAGAATATGCGCCGGTCTTCGTCCGTCCCGCCCGAAACGGTGATCCGTCCCAGTTCGCGATTCCACTGGTCACGCGCTTCTGCTGCCAGCGTGTCGAACGATTTGCCTGAGGTTTCCGCCGCCAGATTGCGCCGGGCTCCCTCGATATCCACAGCCGACAAACCTACTTTCACCTCCCAGTTCTTGGTGTGCTCTTCCGGGAAAAGGGCCAGTACGACCTCTTTCCCCATCCCTTCGGTGACGGTCGTGTCGCGTCCGTCGATCCGTGCCCGAATCTCGCGGATGGGGGCCGAAAATTCGGCCCGGAAGAAGACCGTATGATCTGCCGCCCAGCCGTTCGACCGCCGCCACCCTTCGATCGTCCGGTCGTCGACCTGACGGAATGCCGCTTCGCGCACGTTGTCCTGTATCCCGTGCCGCAGGTCGAGCATCAGGTGTTGGTTGTCGCTGTGTTCGTAGGTGTATCGGTGAATCCCCGCATGCGGTGTGGCGGTCAGTTCGACTTTCACGCGCGGATCGTCCAGGTAGACGCTATAGTATCCGGCCGAAGCCTTTTCGCTCTTGTGGTTGAACCGCGAGCGATAGCCGCTGTCCGGCTCGGCTTTGGTTCCCGGTTCGAACCGGACGGGCCCGATGGCCGGCATGAAGAGGATGTCTCCCAAATCCGCACCTCCCGTTCCGCTCAGGTGGGTGTGCGAGAAGCCGATCAGGCTCGAATCGCTGGCGTGATAGCCGGAACACCAGTCCCACCCCTCGGTATCGGTGTCGGGCGAGAGTTGTACGAAGCCGAACGGCGTGGTCGCTCCGGGGAAGGTGTGTCCGTGGGCGTCGGTGCCGATAAAGGGATCTACGTAGTCGGCCGGATCGCCGTGGGAGCCGCAGGAGGCGAGTGTCAGAACGCCGGCGGCTAAGATGAGGAGTTTTTTCATCTGTTTCGGGTCAGTTTTCGACAAAGATATTGATTTTTAATGCTACTTTTATCGTCCGAAGGGATTTTACTATGGAATTGAATTTACTGACTCCGACCCGATGGGTGGATTACGAATTGATCGACTGCGGAGGCGGTCGCAAACTGGAGCGTTTCGGCCGGGTGGTGACGGCGCGGCCGGAGCCGCAGGCGTTGTGGGCGCCGTCGCTCTCGGAGGAGGAGTGGGAGGAGAGGGCGGGGGCGGTGTTCCGCAAAAACAAGGGGAGCGAGGAGCGGGGCGAATGGGTGTTGAAACGCGGGACGCCGCAGCAGTGGTCGATCGATTATGCGGGCAAGGGGGGCTGGCGTATTCGGTTGCGGCTGGGGCTGACGTCGTTCAAGCATGTGGGGGTCTTTCCGGAGCAGGCGGCCAATTGGGACTATATCTACGAGACGGTCAGGCGGTTGCGCGGGGCGGGGGTGGAGCGGCCGGCGGTATTGAATCTGTTTGCGTACACGGGCGGGGCTTCGCTGGCTGCGTGCGCGGCGGGGGCGGAGGTGACGCATGTGGATTCGGTGCGCCAGACGGTGACGTGGTCGCGCGAGAATATGGAGGCGTCGGGGCTGGAGGGGATCCGGTGGGTGGTGGAGGATGCGATGAAGTTCGTCCGTCGCGAGGTGCGGCGGGGGCATCGTTATCATGGCATTGTGCTCGATCCGCCGTCGTATGGCCGGGGGCCGGAGGGCGAAAAATGGGTGCTGGAGGAGCAGATCGGGGAGATGTTGGCGTTGTGTGCGGAGTTGCTGGAGGAGACGGGGTGTTTTGTGGTGCTGAATCTCTATTCGATGGGGTTGTCTGCTCTGCTGGCGCGGACGCTGGCGGAGTCGGCATTTCCTCAGGCGGCAGGGGCAGAGGTGGGACAGGGGGAGTTGTATGTGGCGGATGGGGCGGGCAAGCGGTTGCCGTTGGGGGTATTTCTGCGGTTCCGGCGGTTGTTTGGGTAGTTCCAGCCCGTTTTCGTGTGCCTCTCTTCTCCGTTTATTCCGAGAGGCAACGCAACTGAAAACCGTAGGCGCGGGTATGTGCACGATGGGGATCGAGTGCTGTCACGTGGAAAAACAAGTGCCTTCCATTTGTGCCACCGGCTGTCGAGGAACAACTGTAGCCGTAACTGCCGACACCGTATAATGCTCCCGTAGTGTAGTGGCGTTCGCCCGGGGCGGGTTTATTCCTGTTTACGTTTTGAACTGACTCCTGCGGTTCGAAGAATCGCGCGGGCCGGAGCCATCCTAAATTAGATATCTCTACAATGGCCCATTTGTGCGGACGAAGCTTGCGGGCCTCCGCTGGGGGAGGCTTCGGCCCGCGCGACCCTTAGGGTCGCAGAAGCTCGGCCTTTTTCTGTTGGGTTCGTCTTCGGCGCGCCTCCCCCGCACCGCTGCCTTCGGGCACTCCGATCAGGCAGCCTCTACCCCAATAAGAGGACGGTGATTCCTCAAGGAATCGCGCTACTCGCTCTCAGCCTATAATAGGTCTCCGCCCCCATTCTGTCGGTTTCGGGCTGCGCGCTCCAGGGGTGGGCCGAAGGCCCAGCGCGCAGGCCCGGCGGTTCTACGAACCGCAAAAGCACGGACAACAGCTCGGCCCGGCGCGACGCGAAAATCGTAATCGGTTTTCGCGCCCGAAGAACAGGCACGGCCCAAAGCTCGCCCCAGTTCTCTGCCCCGTATCCGCCTCACTGCGGCTCCGCTATCGCTCCGCCGCTACCGCTCGGCACGCGAAAGATGGGAGTATTTACTCCTAAACGTCGCCCGCTGGGATTTCATCTCGATTTTGCTCACCGCAAAACGAGTGAAATCCCTTATTTACGCGGGCGGGCGACGGATTTTTGCTCGAAGTTGAGGTTTTTCGCGCGCCTGGGGAAATCTTGTCAAAACGTGCCAGCACGTTTTGACGATTTCCCTCTTTAGGCGTGGCGCGCGGTCGAGCTTTGACCCGCCTCGAACTGTTCCTTTTGGCTTCGCCTTCCTCCTCGCCGCTCGGCAATTTGCAAACTGCGTTTGCATTGCTCTCGCTGGCAGCGTCGGTTGTGAACAAAAGGAACCGAAAAAACTTTAGACGGATGCTTACGCATCCTTAAACTGTCGGCAGCCCAATTCTTTGTCCGCGCGCTGGCGGAAATCTTATTCAAACGCGAATAACGCGTTTGAATGATTTCCTACTTCAGCAGTCGCGCGCGGTCGAGCTTCGACCCGCCTGAAACTGCCCTGCGCGGGCGGCGTCCCGCCGGGGCCCAATTCTTTGGCCGCACAGACTCCACTTATTAGTAAGGCCGGAGAAAATCCTAACAAAACCCCCTGTGGGTGTGGCAGTGGAAATGCTGACGCATTTCCACTGCCAGCCTCTGCCGTTTAATAGACTGCGATTTCGTCCGCAAAGATCCAGGCCGGACTCCCTGCGCGCGGATGACCTTCCGGCAGAATCCCCCGATTCGTCGCCTCGATCCGCACGAAACGAGCCTCGGCCGCCTGTCCGAACCGGATGTCTAACGACCTGATAATCACCTCCGAAGTCGAATCTTGTTCTACAGCCACGTCCGCCGCCTCCGTATACCGTTTCCCGTCTGCCGAAGTCCATACTTTCAACCGTGTCGGCAGCATCACCGATGTCGAACCGATGTGTTGCAGAAAACGCATCCAAACCCCCTCCAGCCGCCACACGCTGCCTAAATCCAGCGTCACATCCAGATTCGTCCCCTCGAAGCCCTGCCAGGCCGGATCGTCCCCCCGTTTGAAGGCATACCGGTTGTCCACCAGTGCCGAATCCCCGCCCCCCGTATAAGCCGAGTGGTAAGGATAGGCATACGTCACTTTCGCCCCCGTCGCCGGATTCAGCAGCCGGGGCGACGACAATACGCATCCCGCAGGTTTCCCCCGCCGAAACGTGACCGCCGTCAAGGTCGACGGCTCGGTAATGACGATCGAATCGGCATATACCGGCGCCTCCGCCGTCGGCATCGACCCGTCCAGCGTGTATCGGATCGGATGGAGCGCCACCTCTGTCGCCAGCCGGATCACCAGTGCGCCGTCGTCGTTGAAATACTGTTCGGCGATGTACGGCGTGAACGCGCTCTCCGCATAATGCCACCCCCGAGCTGCATACCGGTCGTACTGCCGGTCGAGCTTCCGTTCGAACCGGTGCCAATCCTTGGCCGTCGTATCCGTCCACAACGCTTCGGAAAGAGCCGCCAGTCGCGGCAGTAACATATATTCCACGTGTTCCGGCGTGCGGATGTTTTCCGTCCAGATATTAGCCTGACCGCCGAGAATATGGTGCCGTTTATCAGCCGCCACCTCCGGCCGCAGCGGGTCGAACGCGTAGACGCGCGGCACACCGTTATACCCCCCCCACCCCTGCGGTTCGCACGGATTCTGACTCTGGTAGTGGTCGAAATAGACATAGTCCAGCGGCACCATCACCGCATTGTGTCCCGCGTTGGCCGCCCGAACGCCCCCCTCGAAACCCGTCCACGACATCACTGTAGCATTCGGTGCGAGGCCTCCCTCCAGAATCTCGTCATAACCGATCATCCGTTTGCCTTTGCCGTTGATGTACTTCTCCATCCGATGGACGAAATAGCTCTGCAATTCGTGTTCGTCCTTGAGCCCCTCGGCCTGCTTGCGCGCCTGACACAACGGACACCCGCTCCACTGCTCCTTGCCCACCTCGTCGCCCCCGATGTGGATGTACGGCGAGTCGGGAAAGAGTTCCACCACCCGGTCGATGATCTCCTGAAGGAAAAGAAACGTCGAGTCGTTGCCCGGACAATAGATGCCGCTCCCCGGCTTCGCCGTCGGACAGGCGAACTGCGGATAGGCGAAGGTCGCCGCCTCGGAGTGGCCCGGCATCTCGATCTCCGGAATCACCGTGATGTGCCGCGCACGGGCATAGTCCACAATCTCGCGGATATCCGCCTCGGTATAATATCCGCCATACGTATCCGTACTGTCCCGCCGCGACTCGTCGCTCAGCTCCAGCCCGATCCACGGCGCCAGCGGATCCTTGACCTTGCGCCACGCCGCTTTCTGCGCCAGCAGCGGGTATTTGTCGATCGCCAGCCGCCACCCGATACCGTCCGTCAGGTGCCAGTGGAAAGTATTGAGTTTGTGGTAAGCGAGGATATCGATATAGCGTTTGATGAAATCTTTCGGGAAGAAGTGTCGGCTCACATCCAAATGCGCCCCCCGCCACGGAAACCGGGGTGCATCCTCGATCGTCACCGCCGGCACGTAGCCCGCCGAGTCCTTGAGCTGCTCCAACGTCTGCAACCCGTAGAAAATCCCCGCATCGCCCCCTCCGACCACCTCCATCCGTCCGTCGGCCACCGTCAGCCGGTAGGCCTCGGGATTCCGCAGCGAGGTGTCGATCGCCGTCCGCACACTGTCCGCCACCCACCGGATCGTCCCCTCTCCCTCGACGATCCGGGCGGGTTGGGGAATCACGGCGATCTCTTCGGCCGCCCGTTGCGGCCCGCAGGCGCAGCACAGCGCCACAGCCCCTGCGGCAGCGGCGGTCGAGAGTCGGATGGTGGTCAGGTGTCGTTTCATATTCGAAAGGTTCAAAGTGTTCGTAAATTCCGTTTAAAGTTCCGCGATCATCCCGTCGCGCATGGCGATCCGCCGGTCGGACATGGCCGCGAGGTCGTTGTCGTGGGTCACGATGACGAAAGTGTAGCCGAACCGCTCCCGCAGCTCGAAAAACAGGCGGTGCAGGCTCTCGCGATTGACGCTGTCGAGGTTTCCCGAGGGTTCGTCGGCCAACACCACCGCCGGGTCGTTCATCAAGGCCCGCGCCACCGCCACCCGCTGTTGCTCGCCCCCCGAAAGCTCGGCCGGTTTATGCCCGGCGCGGTGTCCCACCCCCAGCAGCTCCAGCAGCTCGACTGCCCGCCGTTGCGCCGCAGCGCGCGAGGTGCGCCGAATCAGGGCCGGAATCATCACATTCTCGGTGGCGGTAAACTCGGGTAAAAGGTGGTGGAACTGGAAAACGAAGCCGATCTGTTCGTTCCGCAGCCGCACCAGCTCGGCCGGCCGCAAACTCCCCGTGTCGCGTCCCGCAATCTCGACCGTTCCGCTATCGGGCTGTGCGAGGGTACCTATGATTTGCAACAAGGTGGTCTTGCCCGCCCCGCTGGGCCCGACGACGGTCACCACCTCGCCTCGGGCGATGTCGAGGTCGATCCCCCGAAGCACTTCGACCGTGCCGAATCGTTTTCGTATCTCTCTGCATCGTATCATCGTATGGACAAATATAGCGTTTTTCGCAATCGCTCGGTTCGCAGACCGCTATATCTTCCTTTTTCCTTATATTTGCTAAAAATAACCCGAACCAAAACGAGAGCTATATGAACTTCACCAAAGATTCCCGCACCGTGATGACGCTGGACGCGGGGGGAACCAATTTCGTGTTCGGCGCGATCCGCGGCTGCGAAGAGATCGTCGAACCGATCCACCTGCCCTCGGCGGCCCATAACCTGGAGCTGAGCCTGGCTAACCTGATCAACGGTTTCCATGCCGTGCGGTCGAGGCTCAAGGAGGCGCCGGTGGCCATCAGCTTCGCCTTTCCCGGGCCGGCGGACTATCCGAACGGCATTATCTGGAACATCGGCAACCTGCCGGCCTATAAGGGCGGGGTGGCTGTCGGGCCGATGCTGGAGGCGGAATTCGGCATTCCGGTCTTCATCAACAACGACGGCGACCTGTATGCCTACGGCGAGGCGATCGAGGGGTATCTGCCGTGGGTCAATGCCCAGCTCGAAAAGGCGGGCAGCCCGAAACGGTATCGCAATCTGGTGGGGCTGACGCTCGGGACGGGCTTTGGCGGCGGGATCGTCCGGAACGGCGAACTGTTCCTGGGCGATAACTCGGCGGCGGCGGAGGTGTGGCTGCTGAGTCAGCGGTACCACCAGGAGCGGAATATCGAGGAGTCGATCAGTATCCGGGCGGTGCGCCGGGTGTACGGCGAACTCACGGGGACGCCGGCGGACAAGTTGCCGCATCCGAAGGACATCTACGAGATCGGGATCGGAGAGAAAGAGGGGGATCAGGCGGCGGCGTTGGAGGCGTTCCGGCGGATGGGGCAGGCTTTGGGGGATGCGTTGTGCAATGTGCTGACGGTGGTGGATGGGATTGCGGTGATCGGCGGCGGTGTGGCGGGGGCGAAGTCGCTGTTCGTGCCGGCGATGATGGAGGAGGTGCACGGGCAGTTCGTGGGGGCTACGGGGGTGCAGTTCCCGCGGTTGGCGCAGAAGGCGTTCTATCTGGAGGACGAGGCGCAGATGGCCGATTTCCTACAGGGCGAGGTGAAACAGATTCAGGTGCCGCACACCAACGAGCGGGTGACGTACGATTCGATGCCGCGGGTGGGGATCGGTTTCTCGCGGATCGGAACGAGCAAGGCGATCAGCATCGGGGCGTATGCTTTTGCGCTGCATGCGCTGGATCGGATGGCGGGCGGACGGAGATAGTTGTTTTGTGCGCCGGGTCGCGCGTATCGAAAATTGTCCTGTTTTCCGACCGAGGGAAGTCGTCTTGGTCGGAAAATGGGATATTTTTTCTTCCCAGGTTTGCAGTTTCCGAAAAATGTCTTACCTTTGTACTCGAATTATGATCGCGGGGTGGAGCAGTTGGCAGCTCGTTGGGCTCATAACCCAAAGGTCGGAGGTTCGAGTCCTCCCCCCGCTACTCAGACGGTTTGCATCGTAAGATGCGAACCGTCTTTTTTTTATTTTTGAAGTGAATCCTCTTGTGAATCCCCGCCCCGGGCTACCGCCATCGGGACACAGGCGCACTGCGTGACATCTGCAACGAAGGTACGGTGTGGTCGGCTTCCGCGGTTGACGGCAGCACGTACGCCAGGCGACTGGTGCTCAGCACACAGAGCCTCAGCACCAGCAGCTCGAACAGCCGCGCCTTCAGTTTTCTGTTGCGTTGCCTCTCGGAATAAACGGGAAAGGCATGGGCGGTGTGGGTAAGGGGCTGAGACTATCTTACCCTCTTGGGCGGGCCGAAGACTGCGGGGCCCAAAAGCAACGTCAGTTGCGGGCCTCCGCTGCGGGAGGCTTCGGCCCGCCCAACCCAAAGGGTCGCGAGAACACAGCCATTTTTTCGGCCGCAGCCAGCGGAGAGCGAAGACGGAGCGACAGCGGAGTATTTCGGCCCTCCGCATCCGGGGGCTGCGGGCCGACCGTTGACACGGGGACTTAGCTATTCGCTCTCGGCTCAAAGCTTGGCCAAGAGTACAGCCCAACTCACCGCCCAAATCCAAGCCTCATGCTCGGCCCAGCGCAGCGGGAAAACCAAGTACGGTTTTCCCGCCTGAAGAACAAGCACAGCCCAAAGCTTGCCCCAGTTCTCCGCCCCGTGTCAGCCTCACTGCGGCTCCGCTACCGCTCCGCCACATTGCCGCGGGCGACGGAGTTTTCGTGGGTGAGCAAGTTTTTTCGCGCGCCTGCGCGATTCATTCTATTTCGGCTCACCGCCGAAATAGCTGAATCGCTTCTTTAGGCGGCGGCGCGCGGCTTTGGCTACAAGAGGGTACTGGCCTCGGGCCGCGCGGGCCCCACGTCCCGTGGACGGGAAATGCTACGCATTTCCACTGGCCGCCTCTACCCCGTTCTTTGTTCGCGCGCCCTGGGAAATCTAGTCAAAACTCGCTTGCGTGTTTTGACGATTTTCCTATTTAAGCGTCGACGTGCGTCTATCCTACGGGAGGAGACTGCCCTCAGGCCCCACTTAGTAAAGCAGAGATAACCCTAACAAAACACCCTATGGGTGCGTGGACGGGAAATGCTCGCGCATTTCCACTATCAGTCGCAGCCCAATCCTTGATTTGGGTACAAAAAGCCTTCCCCTGCTGACACAGAAGAAAGCTCGAAAATGATAAAAGGAGAGAATAATTCCGAATCAGTGTGCGAACTCTGCGAAGAAGTCGTTCCCCTTGTCGTCCACGATGATGAATGCCGGGAAATCTTCGACATAAATCTTCCGCACCGCTTCCATCCCCAACTCCGGGAAGTCCACCACCTCGACCGACTTGATGCTGTTCTTCGCCAGCACCGCCGCCGGGCCTCCGATCGAACCTAAGTAGAAACCGCCATGCTTCTTGCAGGCATCGGTCACCGCCTTGCTGCGATTTCCCTTGGCCACCATCACCATCGAACCGCCGTGATCCTGGAACAGATCCACGTAGGGGTCCATCCGTCCCGCCGTCGTCGGCCCGAACGAGCCCGAAGCCATGCCGTTCGGAGTCTTGGCCGGCCCTGCGTAGTAAATCGGATGGTTCTTGAAGTACTCCGGCATCGGTTTGCCCTCGTCCAGCATCTGTTTGATCCGGGCGTGCGCAATGTCCCGCGCCACGATCAGCGTCCCCTTGATATTCAGGCGCGTCTTGATCGGATATTTGGTCAACTCCGCCCGCACGGCGTCCATCCCCTTGTCGAGGTCGATCTCCACCGCCGGCGTCAACCCCGGAGCCTCCGTCGGCAGGAAACGGGCCGGATTCTTTTCCAGCTGTTCGAGGAAAATCCCCTCCTCGGTAATCTTCGCCTTGATGTTGCGGTCGGCCGAGCAGCTCACCCCGATCCCCACCGGACAGCTCGCCGCATGCCGCGGCAGCCGGATCACCCGCACGTCGTGCACCAGATACTTGCCGCCGAACTGTGCCCCCACGCCAGACTCCTGGCAGATTTTCTTGATTTTCTCTTCCCATTCGAGGTCGCGGAACGCACGCCCCCCCTCGTTCCCCGTGGTGGGCAGGTGGTCGTAGTAGTGCGCCGAAGCCTTCTTCACCGTAGCGAGGTTGGCCTCCGCTGACGTCCCCCCGATCACCACCGCCAGGTGGTACGGCGGGCAGGCCGATGTCCCGAGATCCTTGATTTTGTCCTTGATGAATTGCGTCAGCGACGCTTCGTTCAGCAGCGCCTTGGTCTGCTGGTAGAGGAAGGTTTTATTCGCAGAACCCCCGCCCTTGGTCAGGAAGAGGAACTTGTAGGCCATCCCCTGTTCGGCATAGAGGTCGATCTGGGCCGGCAGGTTGGTCGCGCTGTTTTTCTCTTCGGTCATCGTGAAAGGCACGACCTGCGAGTAGCGCAGGTTGCAGTCCCGATAGGTCTCGTAAACCCCTTTCGAGAGCCACTCCGCGTCGTTCGCACCCGTATAGACATCCTCGCCTTTCTTCCCGATCACGATCGCCGTTCCCGTGTCCTGACAGGTCGGCAGTTCGCCGGCCGCCGCCACCGTCTGGTTCAGCAGCATGGTGTAGGCCACGAACTTGTCGTTGTCGCTCGCCTCGGGATCCTTCAGGATGTCGGCCAGCTGTTGCAGGTGCGAAGCGCGCAGGAAAAACGAAACGTCGCGGAACGCCTCCCGCGCCAGCAGGTTCAGCCCTTCCGGTTCGACGCGGAGGATCCGGCGCCCGCCGCAGGTTTCGACACGGACATACTCTTTGGTCAGGAGACGGTATTCGGTGGTGTCTTCCGACATCGGAAACGGTTCCTGATAGTTGAATTCTGACATGGTGATCGAGTTATAAGTTGGTAAGCACTGAGGACAAAGTTACTGTTTTTTCCGTAACAGTGCATCGGGTGCCTGTCCCTTTTCTAACTCGTTTTCGAACCCGGCTACCGGTCGTCGCGCCCGATTTCGTCGACGTCGAGTCCCGACGGCCGCTGGAACATCCGCAGGCCGAACAACGGCAGGCAGGCCATCACGTACTCCATCGTCGAACGCCGCACGGTGTCGTAGGCATACTCGCTCTCGGTGTTGCGGGTAAAGGCGTAGACCTCGAAGACGAGCCCCGTCTCGGTCACTTCGGTCAGGTAGCGGGCGAAGGTCAGCAGCCGAGGGTTCAGCTGCGGATGGCGGAAGAGCCAGACCTCCATGTGGGCCCGGAATAGGGCCAGGTTGGTCAGGTAGTGCGGACTGCTCGAACGGGCCAGCTCGATGGCGGCCTGAGATTCGGACTGGGTGAGCGGGTCGGCGGCGATCCGTTGCAGCAGGGCGTCGTCGGCCCGGGCGATCGAGGTGACGTCCAGACGGAACCGGCAGGTGAACCGCCGGCCGGTGCTCTGCTCCATGCACCGCCAGTTGATGAAGGATTCCGAAACCATCGAATAGATCGGAATCGTCGTGACGGTGTTGTCCCAGTTCTGGACTTTCACCGAGTTGAGGTTGATGTCGAGCACGACGCCGTTGGCCTGTTTGCCGGGCACCTCGATCCAGTCGCCCGGGCGGAGCATGTCCTGTGCCGCCAGCTGGATCGAGGCGACGAAGTCGAGCAGCGTATCCCGGAAGATCAGCGAAAGGACGGCCGCGGCGGCTCCCAGTCCGACGAAGAGTCGGGCGGGGCTCTCCTGCAACAGGGCGGCGACGATCAGGATGGCGACGATGAAGGCGACGAGGATTTTGCCCACCTGAACATACCCTTTGATCGAGCGCAGCTGTGCTTCGGGCCGCCGCTGGTAGAGGTCGTTGAGGGCGTCGAGTAGTGAAAAGCAGACGAGCATCACGGTGAAAAAAACGGCGCAACGGGTGGCGATCCGTACCGTTTCGTTCAGCCCGGGGGTGAAGCCGCTGAAAAAGGTGTTGATGCTGAACAGGATGACTCCGAGCGGTATCAGGTAGAGCGCGCGGCGGTAGAATTTGCGTTGGAAGAGGATGCCGACGAGGGCGCGGCGGGAGTGTTTGGCCCACCGCCGGATAAAGGTGAGTCCAAGGCGGAGCAGCACCCGGTCGATGAACCAGACGGTGAGGGCCAGGCCTGCGCAAACGACCACGAAGGCGAGCGCGTCGCACCACCAGGGCGAGAGTCCCAGGCCGGCGAGCCATTGGCTGAAGTCCTGCACGACCCAGAATTTCGCGGTCGGAGCGTGCTGTGTCGCTTCGGCCAGCCGGGCCGACCACGCCGTGGTGTCTGCGGCGACCGTGTCGGCTCTGAGCAGCGGCCCGATGAAGGGTATGTCGGTCAAGAGGTGCATTTCGATCAAACTGGAGATGGCGTTTTCGCAGCCTCCGAAAGAGGCGGCCGTTTATGGAACGAATGTCGTGCAAAAGATGTGCCCCAACGGTTTTCCGGTTACAAAATCGATCTTTCCGCTGCAAAAAAAGAGGAGCGTCTCTCCGGTTTTCACCGAAGAGACGCTCTTTATGGAGGACTCGGCCGCAACGAGGCGGCAGGTCCCGGACTCGACGATGCGAGTCTCCGAATTATTTAGCCGCAGCGGTCGAGTCGCAAACTGCGGTCGAATCGCAGCAAGCTGCGCTGTCCACAGCTACTGAATCTACGACGATCGTTTCGCTCATTTCAACGACAGCGGTGGTGTCGGTGTTGTTCGAGTTGGCAGCACCGTTGCCGCAAGCTACGAAACCGGCAGCCAAAGCGGCTACGCAAGCGAATTGGAAAAATTTTTTCATGACAAGTATGTGTGTTAGTGATGTTAAAACCGGTGCAAAGGTATACCTTTTTCTGAAAAATGATACTGCGAAACGAAATTTTTTGTAAAATATAAAGCGGTTGATTCTCAAGGAGTGAGCCTGCGAGACGATGGAATGTCTGTTGCGGCGGGGGTTACGACGCTTCGGCGGGGGAGCGAAATGGGGGTGCGGGCCTGCGAACAAAAGCGTATCTTTGTCGGGTCGAACCGAAAATGCAGGTTATGAGCGCTCCGAAATATCGTCTCGCCGGGGAGCCGGGCGAGGGAAAATTTTATATCGAAACGTATGGCTGCCAGATGAACCAGAGCGACAGCGAGGTGGTGGTGGCCGTGATGCAGGAGGCGGGTTTCGTCTACACCGATTCGCTGGACGAGGCGGATGTGGTGCTGGTCAACACGTGTGCGATCCGCGACAATGCGGAACAGCGCATCTGGGGCCGGCTGGCCGAGTTCCGCGGGGTGAAACGCCGCCGGCCGTGGATGTTGGTGGGCATTATCGGCTGCATGGCTGAACGGCTCAAGGATCGGCTCATCGAGCAGGAGAAGGCGGTGGACATCGTGGTGGGGCCGGACGGCTATCGTTCGCTGCCGGGGCTGGTGCGGCAGGCGGCGGGGGGGACGAAGGCGGTGAATGTGCTGCTCTCGCGCGAGGAGACCTATGCCGAGATCAGCCCGGTGCGGCTGGATAAGAACGGGGTGACGGCTTTTGTCAGCATTATGCGGGGGTGTAATAATATGTGTTCGTACTGTGTGGTGCCGTACACGCGGGGGGTGGAGCGGAGCCGCGATGCGGAGACGATTCTGGCGGAGGTGCGCGATCTGTTCGGGCGGGGATATCGCGAGGTGACGCTCCTGGGGCAGAACGTCAATTCGTATAATTATAACGATGTGAATTTCGCGGGGTTGCTGGCGCGGGTGGCCGAGGTGTCGCCGCTGCTGCGGGTACGGTTTTCGACGTCGCACCCGAAGGATTTCTCGGACGAGCTGATCGAAACGATGGCGCGGTATCCGAATGTCTGTCGGGCGATCCACCTGCCGGCCCAGTCGGGCTCGTCGCGGATGCTGGAGCTGATGAACCGCCGCTATACGCGAGAGTGGTATCTGGATCGGATCGCGGCGATTCGGCGTATGCTGCCGGAGTGCTCGATCTCGACCGACCTGATTGCGGGCTTCTGTACCGAAACGCAGGAGGATCACGAGGCGACGCTGTCGCTGATGCGCGAGGCGGGCTATGCTTTCGCCTATATGTTCAAATATTCGGAGCGGCCGAACACGAAGGCGCAGCGGACGATGCGGGACGATGTGCCGGAGGAGGTGAAGACGGCGCGCCTGACGGAGATCATCAACCTGCAGAACGAGTTGTCGCTGGCTTCGAACCGGGCGGAGGTGGGGCGGCATGTCGAGGTGTTGGTCGAGGGCCGTTCGAAGCGGTCGGCGGACGAGGTCTACGGGCGGACGTCGCAGAATAAGGTGGTGATTCTGCCGCGGATGAATTTCCTGCCGGGCGATTACGTGCGGGCGTTGATTACGGATTGTTCGTCGGCGACGCTGATCGGCGTGCCGCTCGGATAGGGCGTTCGTCGGTCGGGAACCGGCCGGCTCAGAGCATGGCGATGCGGAGAATCAGTTCACGGAGCAATTCGCCGTCGCCTGCCGAGCCGGCGTTCATCCCTTTCGATTTCATGTCGAACTCGCGCAACCAGCCCAGGATGGTAAATACTTTGGCATTGGGGTAGTTGGCGGCAGCGCCGATGTACTCTTTGGCGAAAAACGGGGCGGGCAGTTTCAGCAGCCTGGCGATCTCCATCTCCGACAAGCCGGTCATCGCCGGTCGCCCTTGTTTGCGGTTCTCCCACTGGGCGATCCCGAGGGTCACGATGCGTTGGAAGTGGTGGAACAGGGTGGCGAGCGTCGCGGGCAGCGGATTATCTTTCGGATTGGCTGCGAAGTGGTCGGCGATGGTCAGGGCTCGGGCCATGTTCCGTTCCGAGAGGGCTCGCGTCAGTTCGAAATTGTTGTAATCTTTGCTGATGCCGATATTCTGCTCGATGTGGGCGGCCGTAATCTCTTGCGTTCCGTCCGGCAGCCGGGTGAAGAGCTTTTCGACTTCGTTATCGATCTTTTGCAGTTCTGTCCCTAAGTGGTCTGCCAGCATTTGAATCGCTTTCGGCTCGATACGGCATCCTCTTGCGGCGAAGAGGTCGCGCATCCATCCCTCCATCTCATAGTCCCGCGGCGTGGAGGCCTCTAAAACTACGGCTCCGGGGCAGCCGGCGAGTTGTTTGTAGACCACCGACCGTTTGTCGAAACTCTTCCCTTTATAGCAAATCACCAGCACGGTACTGGCCAGCGGCTGTTGGGCATACACGCCCAGTGCGTCGAAATTGCGCATGGCCTGCGCTTCGCGCACGATCACGACCTGTCGCTGGCTCATCATCGGATAGCGGCGGCAAAGCGATACGACGGTCGGCCCGTCGGTCTCCTTGCCGTAGACGACCGTCTGGTTGAACTCGCGTTCGCTGTCGTTCAGCGCGTGGGCGGCGATGTAGGCCGAAATCTTGTCGGTATAGAATCCCTCCTCGCCGCTCAGCAGGTAGAGCGGCGCATACCGGCCTTGTTTTAGCTCGGCCAGAATCCGACCGGCCGCTTGTTGGGTGTCTCTGAAATTTTGTTTGGCCATATCTTCCCCCAAAGATAACGTTTTCGGGCGGTCGGATGAAAACAAAAATCCCTTTTCGTTCCGGTGAACGAAAAGGGATTCCGATAATGGAATATCGAAGAAGGAATAACAGTCTACTGTGCCGCCTCAGCCCCATCCGTGGTCGGCAGCGCTGCCGGCACCCCCGAAGAGAGGTCGAGGTTCTGGATCGGCGATGCCTGATTCTCGATCGCCTGCTGCAAGGCGTCGTTGCTCCGCGAGATATCCGCCCGCGGCATGGCCATCGTAGCCGCCAAGCTGAGCACGACGATCGCCACCGAAAGCCCCCAAGTCAGTTTTTCGAGGAAGTCGGCCGTTTGGCGTACCCCCATCACCTGGTTCGAAGCTCCGAAGTTGGCTGCCATCCCGCTCTTGGGATTCTGAGCCAGCACCGTCAGAATAATCAGGAAGCTGGCGATAATAATCAGGACAATGAAAAAAACGTACATGGTCGTGTATGTGAAATGCGTGTGAATGTATGGTCGTCGTTCGCGTTCCGGATATGCGCCCCGGCGTCCGGCGTCAAAAGTAGGCTCCGGTTCCGCCTCCGAAATCGCCGTTTTCCGCCCGGATTTCTGCAATCAGGTCTGCAAAGTAAGCGTTTTTTTCCGGATATTTCAAGCCTAATTTGTAATAAATTTCGATGGCTCGATCCGGAAGCCCCTGAGCCAGATAGATTTGGGCCAATATTTCGGTGGCGATTTCACCGTCTTCGGCCACCGAGGCGACTGAAATGTCTACCGGCTCTTCCACCGCACCCGGCACGGGAGGCTCTGCCACGATCCGCGAGCCCCAGCCCTCGGTACTCAGAAAATCGTCGATAATGGCGTCCGTCTCCGACTGCATCGGTTGGTGCACCGATTCGAATCCTGTTTCGAACGTGTCGTGGTGATGTGTATCTTCCCCCTGTACGGTCGCCGCTTCCCATGTCGCATTCGTCACCGGAGCCAGCAACAGGGTGGGATAAGGATGGATGAAGAGCCGCACGTCTGTCCGCCGCAAAGCCCGGTGGTAGCCGGCGGGATCGACTCCCCGCAGCGAGCGCAGCTGCATGTACCGCCCCAGGGTGAACCACGGATAGCTTTTCACGAGGTCGTCCAGACGCGCCGATACGCCCGGTTGTTCCAACAGGGTGTAGTCGTCGAGGTAGGCTCCGATCGGTTCGTCCATAGCGGTTTTTGGGGGTGGCAAAAATGTGATTACCAGTTGGATAAAGCTTCGTTGAAGATGTCGTCCACCAGTTTTTCGACGATCTGCGGAATCAGCGTCCCTTCGGCCTGTGTCAGCAGGATATTGGTGTTGTAGTCTTCGTAGTTGCTGAAGGTCTTTTCGAAGCTGTACTGCGGCTCTTTTTTGTTGACGAATTTGACGCGGACGGTAATCGTGAGCCGGTTCTGCGTGGCGTATTCGTTCCCGGAGATCGAAACGGGGTCGGAGCTGTAGCCGATGATTTCGCCCGAGAAGGCGAGGTCGCCGTCTTCGCGCACTACTTGCAGCCGGGTCTGGCTGGCCAGTTTGCTGGTGAGTTCGTCGGTCAGGGTCGGGCTCAGAATCGGTGCGACCATGGCGGCCATGTTGGTGAAATAGGCGACCGATACGGTTTTGCTCAAATTATAGTTGACCGATGCGCCCGAGAAGGAGTATTTCACGGAGCATCCGCCTGCGGTGAGCAGTACCGCTACGCAGGTGGCGAGTGTATATGTCAACGTCCGTAAACGTCTCATGTTCGTGTGGTTATTCATTCGCAATGTCTTTGTCCTGTATCCCGAGCTCTTTGATCTTCCGATACAGGGTGCGTTCGGAGATGAAGAGTTCCCGGGCGGCTTCTTTGCGTTTTCCGCGGTGTTTCCGCAGGGCGCGGATCAGCATCTCGCGTTGGGCCTCTTCTTTGGTCTGCGGCGCGCTGTCGACTGTTGCGGTTGACGTGTCGGTCACTTCCTCTGCTGCGGTTTCAATATAGGGGTTCTCCGACGTAGCCGGGGTGTAGAGTGTCGGCGTTGCCGTGTATTTGACGGGCAGTGCCGTCCCATAGCCGGATGTCGTACCGCTGCCGTGTTGTGCCGCTGCGAGCTCGGCTACCATCCCTTTGAGTTCCGACACTTCGCCCCGCAGGTCGAACAGCAGTTTGTACAGGATATCCCGCTCTGTGGTGTTTGCGAATTCGCTTCCGCTGCCGTGTCCGGTCGGCCCCACGGGTATCAGACTCCCGGGTGTCGAGTAGTCGGGCAGGTAACGCAGCAGGGTCTCGGGCCCGATTTCGCGCCGTTCTTCGATGGCGGATATCTGTTCGGCGACGTTCTTGAGTTGTCGCACGTTCCCGGGCCAGCGGTATTCCTCCAGCATCTCTCGGGCCCGGGTGTCCAGCGTGACGGGCGGAATGTGGTATTGGGTCGCGATGTCGGAGGCGAATTTCCTGAACAGCAGGTGGATGTCTCCTTTCCGATCTCGCAACGGAGGTACGGCGATGGGCACGGTATTGAGCCGGTAGTAGAGGTCTTCGCGGAACCGTCCCGCTTCGACGGCGAGCCGTAGGTTGACGTTCGTGGCGGCGACGACTCGCACGTTGGTCTTCTGGGCTTTGGACGATCCGACGCGGATGAATTCGCCGCTCTGCAAGACGCGCAACAGCCGTACCTGAGTGGTCAACGGCAGTTCGCCGACTTCGTCCAGAAAAATGGTTCCGCCGTCTGCCACTTCGAAATATCCTTTCCGGCTGTCGGTGGCGCCGGTGAAGGAGCCTTTCTCGTGTCCGAAGAGTTCGCTGTCGATCGTCCCTTCGGGAATGGCGCCGCAGTTGACGGCGATATAATTGCCGTGTTTCCGCGCGCTGTAGGCGTGGATGATCTGTGGAAAAAACTCTTTCCCCACGCCGCTCTCGCCGCTGATGAGCACGGTCAGGTCGGTGGGAGCCACGCGAAGGGCGACTTCCAAGGCCCGGTTCAGGGCGGCGGTGTTCCCGATAATCCCGAATCGCTGTTTTACGCTCTGAAGTTCCATAGTCGGTCACACAAAGATACGGCTTATTTTCATTTCGACGATGATGACTGCTGCCGATTGGCACAATTCTTGAACGCTTTTTTGATACCTTTATTATCGCTTAGGAGGGTACTGTTCTTTTTAACTTCGCTCCGCTCGTTTTCCTCCTCGCCGCTCGGCAATTGGCAAACTACGTTTGCATTGCCCTCGCTGGCAGCGTCGGTTGTGAACAAAAAGAACCAAAAAAACTTCAGAGCGCATCCCTGCGGGATGCTCTGGCCGTGTCTGCCCGATTGGTTGGGCTGGATTTTCGGCGGGCGCGCTAATAATGGGCGAGAACCCCACGCGCGCCTCGCCTGAAAATCACAGCCCAACGAAACAAGGCGGAGAGAACACGTGGTCGGCCCAACGGGACGACCTCTGCAAAAGTCTTTTGGGTACCTTTTCTTCAGAACCGAGTAGCGTACCGAGAGCAGAGACCGCTTGCGAGATTTGCCGAGGTAGCACGAGGAAGACGAAGTCAAAAGGTACGGTTCTATCCGGGGCAAAAAAAACGTACAAAAATTGTTCATTAAAAATTATACTGTTATGCAAACACTTTTCATGGATCGCCTGCAACGTTCGCGCGTGGCAGTGAAAAACTGGTGGCTGCTGCTCCTGCTCGGGATTGCGGTGTTCGTCATCGGAATCATTATTTTCACCTATCCCGGTGTGAGCTATTTGGCGATGTCGGTTACTTTCGCCGTACTGATTCTGGTGGCGGGGGCGATCAACATCGCGTTGGCCGCTTCGAACACCAATCCGGCGATCGGACGCGGATGGCTGTGGGCCGGAGGGATTGTCGAACTCTTGATCGGGATCGTGCTGGTGTGCTATCCGGCTATCTCGGCGGCCACGTTGCCGCTGTTCCTCGGCTTTTGGCTGATGTTCCGGAGTTTCGGGCTGATCGGCTCGGGGAGCGACCTGATGTCGATGCGGGTGCCGGGCGGCGGATGGACGGTCTTCGTCGGGGTGTTGCTGCTGATCTGTTCGGTGGTGATTCTGGCTCAACCGCTCTTCTTCGGGATCGAAGCGGTCGTTATCTGGGTCGGCATCTCGTTCCTGATGGCGGGGATCTCGATGGGTGTCTTTGCGTTCCAACTCCGCAACCTGCACAAGCATTTCGACCGGTAGGATGCCGGTAAGCATTACGAAAGAGGGGTGTACCTGCTCGCAGGTACACCCCTCTTTTTCTTTAGCCGTCCGGATTATTCCGAAATCCGTCGTGCGCCGTCCGAAATCACTACCGGATAGACCTTGCAGTCGATTCCGTATTTTGTCTTGTATTTCGTCCGAACCGTGTCGATAAAGGCATCGTATTTCGGCGCCGGCACCACGTTGATCGTGCAGCCGCCGAAACCGCCGCCCATAATCCGCGATCCGGTCACTCCGCACTCCTTGGCCACTTCGTTGAGGAAGTCGAGCTCTTCGCACGAAACTTCGTACAGAACCGACATGCCGATATGCGTGCCGTACATCTTCCGCCCCACGGTCTCGTAATCTCCCGCTTCAAGAGCGGCGCAGGCGTCCAAAAGCCGTTTGACTTCGTCGATCGCATACTTCGCCCGGATGTAGTCTTCCTGAGAAATAATTCCGATCACTTCGTCGAGCCACTCCGGCTGCGCATCGCGCAGGAACTCGACCTCCGGATGCCGCTGCTGAATGGCTTTGACTGCGCGTTCGCAAGATTCCCTGCGTTTATTGTACGGCGATCCGACCAGCTCGTGCTTCACGCACGAGTCGATCAGCACCACTTTGTATCCATGCGCCTCGGGATCGAACGGCACGTATTGGAACTCGCCGGTCTTACAGTCGAGCCGCATTAGGTGTCCCGCTTTCCCGTGGATCGAGGCGAATTGGTCCATGATGCCGCACTTTACGCCCACATAATTGTGTTCGGTAGCCTGTCCGACCTTGGCCAGCTCCATCGGCGGGAAGCCGAGGTTCAGCATATCGTTCAGCGCGAAGGCATAGGTCGACTCCAGCGCCGCCGAAGAGGACATCCCCGCCCCCAGCGGCACGTCGCCCGAAAAAACGGTATCGAATCCTTTAATAGTCCCCCCGCGTTTGGTCAGCTCGCGGCAGACGCCGAAGATGTACTTGGCCCACTGTTCTTTCGGTGCGTCGGCTTCGCTCAACCCGAATTCGGAGCTTTCGTCCAGATCCAAAGCATAAGCCCGCACTTTGTCCGTCCCGTTGAAGATGATTTCGGCGACCATCCCTTTGTCTACCGCCCCCGGCAGCACGAAACCGCCGTTGTAGTCGGTGTGTTCTCCGATGAGGTTGACTCGACCGGGAGAGGTGTATAAGGCACCCGAGGTGCCGTATAACTCTTTGAATTTCTCGCGTACTTTGGTGATATCCATAGCTATAACTCTCGTATAAGGGTTATTCCGCGATCATGTCCTGTTTCCGAATCCGGCTCCCGAGCAAAGCGTAGTAGAGCAGGTAGGCTTCGCCGAGAATGACGATGATCCAGGTAGCCGCCCACGATCCGGTCGCGTCGGCAATCATCCCCTGCAACAGCGGCAGTACGCCGCCGCCCAGCACGCCGATCATCAATGCTCCCGACCCTGCCGAGGTGTATTTGCCCAGCCCTTTGACCGCGAGTGCGAAGGTCGACGGCCACATCACCGAGTGGAACAAGCCGACAGCCACCAACAGCCACAGGCAATCGGTCAGCATGGCGCCGATGACGAGCAGCCCTGCCGCAATGGAAGTTACGATCAACTGCATCCGTGCCGGTACTTTGCTCAAGGCCGACCCGATGAGCCGTCCCACGAGCATCCCGCCCCAGTAGAGGGAGCCCATCGTCGCTGCGAGGTCGATCCAGTTTGCTTCCGCTTTGGCGTTCATCACCAGATTGGCCCCTACGCAAACTTCCACGCCCACGTAGATAAAGATGGCTACAACCCCCAAGGTCAGGTGACGGAACGACCAGATGCTGCGTTCGAGTTTTTCACCGCCTTCGGCCGTGGTGTTGGCGATGTTGGGCAGTTTGAGCTTCGTAATCAGGAAAGCCACGCCGAGGATCACGGCAATAAAAGCTGCGAACGGGATGATCAATTTGTCGAGGGTGACGACCGTCGCGCCGCCGAAGATGATCCCGCCGACGAAGAACGGCGCCAGCGTAGTCCCGATCGAGTTGGAAGCGCCCCCGATGTTCTGCCGCTGTACGTCGCTGGTGCCTTTCACATTACAAGCGATCAAATACGGATTGATCACCACCTGCATAATCGTAACCCCAGCTCCCACAACATATGCGCCGATGAGGAAGAGGAAGTAGGCGTACGGAATCGAAGATTCGCCGAAAACGATCGACGTGCCGTTCGAATACTTCTGGAGCAGTACCGATGCTTCGAAAATCGCGCAGCCGGCAGCCACAACCATCAGTGCCCGCACCATGGTGTTCTTATACCCGTGCTTGTTGACGAGCCGGGCTCCGATCCCTCCGGTGAGGGGGTAGGAGAGGAACCAGGCGAAGGTGACCATCACGGCCAGGGTGTTCTGAATGCCGCCCACGTTGCTGAGCAGGGCGCTCTGCAACGGGCTCTGGAACTGCTGGTTCACGACGGTGAGGAAACCGACGATGAAGAACAGGAAGACCATCGTAATGAACGGCCCCGTGTAGTTGATTTGTGTTTGTTGATTGTTCGTCATAACGATTTGTTTGGGTTTATTTTTGAGTTTCAGTTATTTCGTTCCGAAGCGGTAGACGATGTGCTGTTCATAAGTTTCTCCGGATTTTAAGACTACGCTCGGGAAGTCTTCCCGATTAGGCGAGTCGGGAAAGGCCTGGCATTCCATGGCGACCCCGTCCCGGTCTGCATAAAAATGGCCTGCGGTTTTCGATTCCGGCGAACCCGCGAGCCAGTTCCCGGTGTAGATCTGTATCCCCGGTTGTGTCGTAGCCACTTCGACGAACCGTCCCGACTCCGGCGAATAGAGTTCCGCCACTGTTTTTTTTCCATCCGCCAAGCCGGGATCGATCACCCAGCAGTGGTCGTATCCTTTTCCCCAGATCAATTGCTGAAACAGCTCGTCGATCCGTTCCCCGATCGCATGAGGTGTCCGGAAATCCATCGGTGTTCCCTCGACCTGCGCCGGTGCCTGCCCTGCCGGCAGCGGAATGGCAGTGTCGTCCGTCGGCAGGTAGCGCGAGGCATGCAACGTAAGCTCATGGTTCAATACCGAACCGCTGTCGTGCCCGTCGAGGTTGAAATAGACGTGGTTGGTGAGGTTTACAATCGTAGCCTTCCCTTCAACCCTGGCGTAGTAGGTGATCTCCAGTCGGTTGTCGTCGTCCCAGTCATAACATGCTTCGACGTACAAATCCCCGGGGTACCCCTCTTCGCCGTCTGCGGAGTGGTAGCCGAACACAACCCGGTTCCCTTCGACCCGCCCTTCCCACAATCTGTTGGCAAATCCGGTCGGCCCGCCGTGCAGGTGGTTCGGCCCGTTGTTGACAGCCAATTTATAGGTCTTATCCTCCAGTGTAAATGTCCCTTTGGCGATCCGGTTGGCGTACCGTCCGACGCTCTTCCCCATGGCAGGCCCGTCGGCGACATAAGATTGCCATTTGTCATATCCCAATGCGACGTCGGCCATGTGTCCCTCCCGGTCGGGCACGGTGATCCCCACGATGGCGGCTCCGTAATTGGTGAGTCGAACGCTGGCCCCCTTGCTGTTGGTCATCGTATAGAGAATGACGGGCTCGCCTCCTGCTTCTCCTCCCGGAGCGGCGGGGGTGAAACCCCATACCTGTTGTGTAATTTCGTTCATTCTGTGTGTATAATGCTCGTCTTTATCTTGGAGGGTACTGTTCTTTTTAACTTCGCTGCGCTCGTTTTCCTCCTCGCCGCTCGGCAATTCGCAAACTTTGTTTGCATTGCTCTCGCTGGCAGCGTCGGTTGTGAACAAAAAGAACCAAAAAAACTTTAGACGGATGCTAACGCACCCTCCAGCTGCCGGCAGCCTAACTCTTGGACTCTTCTTTGGGCCGGGAGCGAACGGCGCGCTAATGCGAGCTAAACCCCAAGCGCGCCGTTGCCCCGACCCAAAAGCAATCGCAAAGACTGAGGAGTGCGGAGCCTAAGGCGTAGCGTAGCTATCATGAAAGTTCTTTGCGTCGCTTTCTTTCAAGAAAGCGACAGTTCCAGCCGGGGCAAAAGACTAAAATTATTTACCCCACAAATTCCGCGGATAGACCCCCGCCTCGATCAAATCGAGCACCCGCTGTACCGTCGCCGGCCGATCCTCCTTGTACGTCACCCCGAACCAGTCGCTCGTCGTGTGCAACACTTTCAACTTCGCCACCCGTTCCGACACCAGTTTGTTCACCAACAGCGGGATGAAGAACTCCGCTTTCAGATTCCCCGATTGCAGAGCGTCATCGAGGAATTTGCGGAAAAATTCCGTCGAATGCCGGAAATAGTCCGGCGTGAAGCCGAACAGGTTCATTGAAACCGGCGTATTTTCCGCCAGCGGATGCGTTCCGTCCGCTTCGATGTAGACGATCTGACCGTTCTGCCGTTCGATTTTCGTCCGTTCCACGATGGATTCCAGATACCCCTTCCCGTCGATCGTGCACACTCCGCGCGACACCGTCCCGTTTTCCGACAACGTTTTGCACACCTCGTATCCCACCATCGCGTATTCACCCTCCGAGCCCTCCGGCAGCGCCGCCAGATAGGCCCCCATCTGTGCGATCGCGTCCTGTCCGTAGAAGTCGTCGGCGTTGATCACCGCGAACGGCTCGGCGATCACCGTTCCGCCCATCATCAGGGCGTGGTTCGTCCCCCACGGCTTTTCGCGGCCCTCCGGTACGGCGTATCCCACCGGCAAACCTGAGTTCAGCTCCTGAAATACATATTCCACCTGAATCTTTCCTCCGAACCGTTCCGCGCTGAAAACCTCCTTGAACTCAGCACCGAAGCTGCTGCGGATGACGAAAACGACCTTCCCGAAGCCCGCCCGGATGGCGTCGTACACAGAGTAGTCGATGATCGCCTCCTTGTTCGGCCCGATGCCGTCCATCTGTTTGAGCGATCCATAGCGGGAGCCCATGCCGGCTGCAAGTACTAAAAATGTGGGTTTCATATCTTTTGACAAATTTGATCCTTTCGGGTTGTTGCTACAAATATACTATTTCCTCTTAATTATCCATACCGCCCGGTCGCAAATCGTTTTCGGATTTCGGCCGACCGGAGCTGCGGACGAGCGGCCAGCTCCGTAATGTACAAAACAAACGAAAAACCGGTCGCCCGGAATCGATGGAAAAAGCCTATCTTTGCACTACGCTTAAACTCGTCTATGAAACTCAAAGATATCGTCGGCTATCTGCGCGAGCGGAACAAACTTTCGCTGCGGAACGTCCGCACCGGACGCGAGATTTGGCACGTTTTCATCAGCCGCATCAGTCTGGTGCTCGCGGCGGTGGCGCTGCTGCTCGTCCTGTTTTTCGCCGTGCTGGCCACCGTGGCCTATACGCCGGTGCTCGACCTGATTCCGGGTTATCCCGGGAGCAAATCGCGCGAGGCGCTGATCGCCAACATCATGAAACTCGACTCCCTTTCCGCCGAGGTGGGGCGGTGGGAGAACTACCACGGGCGACTGGCCAAGATTCTGGACGGGCAGGTCTTGTCGCTCGATGCGGGCGACACGTTGCGGCGACAGGGGGTGAAGGGGACGGTTTCGGCGCGCATCGGGCTCGACTCGGTGTTGCGCGCAGAGATGACCGACGAGGGGTCGTCTTATCGCCTGCGCGAGAGCGGCGAGAATCGATCCCGGTCGGAGGTGACGTTCGAGATGCTGCCGCCGGTCAAGGGGGTGATTACCCGGTCGTTCTCGCCCAAGAACGGGATGTTCGGCGTGGAGATCGCTCCGGCGCCCAACCAGGTCGTGCTGGCGGTGTTGGATGGCGCGGTGATTCTCGATGCCTGGAATCCGGAGACGGGGAATATCGTCGTGGTGCAGCACGGGGGGAATATGGTCTCGGTCTATAAACAGGTCGCTAAGGCGATGAAATCCACCGGCGAGCATATCCGGGCGGGAGAGCCGGTGGCGGTGACCGACCGGCTGATCGACAACAAGATTCCGCACCTGACTTTCGAGTTGTGGTACAACGGAACGCCGGTGGATCCGGAAAACTATATCGCATTTTAAGTGGCAGCCGTGGAGGATAATAACAGGAAAGAGACGCGGCGTCAGCGGCTGGCGGTGCTCGGGTCGACCGGTTCGATCGGGACGCAGACGCTGGAGGTGGTGCGGGCCTGGCCGGAGCTCTTCGAGGTCGAGATGCTGGCTGCCCATCGGAATTGGGAACTGCTGGCCCGGCAGGCGGAGGAGTTCGAACCCGATGCCGTGGTGATTGCCGACGAACGGTATTATGAGCCGCTTTCGGCCACTTTGGCGCACTTGCCGATCAAGGTCTATGCGGGTTTCGATGCAGCGGCGGCTTCGGTGGTGTCGTCGGGGGTGGATACGGTGGTCTCGGCGATGGTGGGATTTGCGGGGCTGGCGCCGACGCTGGCGGCGATTCGGGCGGGGAAGAAGATTGCGCTGGCCAATAAGGAGACTCTGGTGGTGGCGGGCGGATTGGTGATGGAGGAGGCGAGGCGGTGCAACGCGCCGATTATTCCGGTGGATTCGGAACACTCGGCCATTTTCCAATGTCTGGTGGGTGAGGCGGCACAGTCAGTGAAGCGGCTGGTGCTGACTGCGTCGGGCGGGGCATTTCGGGATACTCCGTTGTCGGAATTGTCCCGGATGACGGCGGCGGATGCCCTGAAGCATCCGTGCTGGGAGATGGGGCGGAAAATTACGGTGGATTGTGCCACGATGATGAACAAGGGGTTCGAGGTGATCGAGGCGCGGTGGCTGTTCGACCTGCCGGCGGAGAGGATCGACGTGGTGGTCCATCCGCAGTCGGTGGTGCATTCGTTCGTCGAGTTCGACGACGGGGCTTTCAAGGCGCAGCTGGGGGTGCCGGATATGCGGCTGCCGATCCAGTATGCGTTGACTTTTCCGTATCGGTTGTCTGTGGAAGGGGCGGCGGCTTTCGAACCGGCGTTGTGCGGCGGGCTGACTTTCGATGCGCCGGACGGGGAGAAATATCCGGCTTTGGGGTTGGCTTACGAGGTGTTGGAGGGACGGTACGGCGAGGGGGGAGGGTGTGTGATGAATGCGGCCAACGAGGTGGCGGTGGCGGAGTTTCTGGAGGGAAGGATCCGGTTTACGGATATATATAAGGTGGTTCGGCGGACGCTGGAGGCGTCGGTTTCGGGCGGGGGCTTATGTCAGGAGGGGACTGTGCGGATGTTGGAAAGTTACGAGGCGTGCGATGCCCGGACGAGGGATTATGTCCGGCGGGAGTTGCTGCCGGAATTTGTCATAAAAGGATAATCGAAAAAATAAGGTTCTATACGCATGGAGGTTTTCATCAAGGTATGTCAGGTGATCGTCTGCTTTTCGCTGTTGGTGTTGGTGCACGAGTTCGGTCACTTTCTTTTCGCCAAGATTTTTCACGCGCGGGTCGATAAATTCTACCTCTTTTTCAATCCGTGGTTCTCGATTTTCAAGTTCCGCATCGGCGAGACGGAGTACGGGATGGGATGGGTGCCGTTTGGGGGCTATTGCAAAATTGCGGGGATGGTGGACGAGTCGATGGACACCGACCAGCTCAAAAGCGAACCTCAACCGTGGGAATATCGGTCGAAACCGGCGTGGCAGCGGCTGCTGATTATCGTGGGCGGGGTACTGATGAATATCGTGCTGGCGATCGGGATCTATATCGGGATTACGTATGCCTGGGGGGATTCTTATATCAAGACGAAAGATGTGACCGACGGTTTCGCCTTCAGCGAGGTGGCCCAGGAGGTGGGGTTTCGCAACGGAGACAAGATTCTTTCGGTGGGGGGAGAATATGTGGACAACTACATGCAGGTGCCGGCGATGATTCTGCTGGACGAGGCGCGCGAGGTGACTGTCGAACGCGATGGCGAGCCGGTGCAGGTGGTGATCGATCCGAAGCACATCAAGGCGATGCTCAAGGACAAGGAGTTCATTATGTTGCGGTCGCCGTTCGTGGTGGGGCGCGTAGCGACGGGCAGCGGGGCTGAGGCGGCGGGTCTGGCGGCGGGAGACTCGCTGGTGGCGGTCGACGGGGTGCCGATGCGGTGGTTCGACCAGTTCCGTGACACGTTTATGCAGCACAAGGGGGATACGCTCCAGGTGGCGTTCTTGCGTGGCGGCGAACGGATGACGGCGGCGGTGCCGGTCAGCGATGCGGGACGGATCGGTGTGGGGCTGGGGGCGGTTTCGGTGACGGATGTCTATACGGTGAGCACGCGGCGGTATTCGTTCTGGGAGTCGATACCGGTCGGGACGGGACGGGCGTTCACTTCGATCGGAAGCTATCTCAAACAGTTGAAACTCATCGCGTCGCCGGATACGGAGGCATATAAGTCGGTAGGGGGGATTATCGCGATGGGGAATATCTTTCCGGGCTATTGGGACTGGGCGTCGTTCTGGCAGATTACGGCTCTGATCTCGATTATGCTGGCGGTGTTGAACATTCTGCCGATTCCGATGCTGGACGGGGGGCATATGGTTTTCATCCTGTACGAGATGATTACGGGCCGTGCGCCGAGCGATAAGTTTATGGAGCGGGCGCAGGTGGTGGGGATGATCATCGTCTTCGGCATCATTATTCTGGCCAATGGTAATGATATTCTCAAACTGATATTTAAGTAGTCGCTTTTTGAGGGGACGGGTTCGTCTTTAATGATTAGGGGGCAAGGCGGCCTCTTAATCCGCGCGCGGACAAAGAACGGGGCGAGGAATTGGGCCGAGGCTGCCAGTGGAAATGCGCAGCATTTCCCGTCCACGGGACGTGGGGCCCGCGCGGCCCGAGCGCAGTACCCTCCCGTAGGACGACGCGTGCCCCGCCTGAAGAAGCGATTCAGCTATTTCCGGCGGTGAGCCGAATATAGATGAATCGCGCAAGGCGCGCGGACAAAGAATAGGCGTGCGAAAACGCGGCGGAGCGCAAGCGGAGCCGCAGTGAGGCTGACACGGGGCGGAGAACTGGGGCGAGCTGTGGGCTGTGCTCTTGTCTGTGCTTTGGGCTGAGAGCGAATAGCTAAGTCCCCGTGATAACGGTCGGCCCGCAGCCCCCGGATGCGGAGGGGCCGCACAGCGTCTTTTACTGGCCGCCTCAGCCTTAATATTCGTTCTCCGCTGGCTGCGGTCGAAAACATTTGCTCTTGCGACCTTTAGGTCGCCGTCCTCGGCGAGGGCGACGCATCAGCGGCGCGTGGGGGGCGCGCCGAGGACGAATAGCTGTGCTCCAGCGACTCGCAGAATCGCGCGGGCTGAAGCCTCCCGCCGCGGAGGCCCGCAACTGTCGTTGCTGTGGGCCCCGCAGGCTTCGACCGCTTGAACTGAGAGCGAGTAGTGCGGTTCTTATGCACCGCAGGATTCAATTCAAAAGTAGAGTAGAGGCTTTTGGGCCGAAGCGGCCATTAAAAGACGCCGTGCGTCCGTTTATTCCGAGAGGCAACGTAACTGAAGACCGGTAGCCCGATGTGTAGTTCCGTTGGAGTTTAAATGTAAGGCGAAAAAGTTTAAAAAGATACCGGAAGTTGTCATGGCGTTGACAGACCAATTGGAACCATGATTTCCGACGAGCATCGGATCGCCCCATATTCCGTAATCGCCTGCGTCGCGGAAGCCCGGGGCGAGACCGATCGACACTTGAAAACTGAAGCACTCTTCTTCATTGCATCCCCTTATCTCTTCTCCCCTCGATAAATTTCGAAAATTTAGTATGAGCGAAAAAGTATATCCCCGCGAGATGCACACCGCCGAGCACCTCCTGAGCGGTACCATCGGGCGGATGTTCGGGTGCGGGCGACCCGTCACCACCCATCTGGAACGGAAAAAATCGAAAGTCGATTTCGATTTCCGGAACGTCGGGCGGAATCTCACATCGGAAGAGACTGAAACTCTTGAACAGGCTGTCAACGAGCAGATTGCCAAGCGTCTGGAGGTGACATTCGAGACGGTCTCTCGTGCTGCGGCTGCGGCCGAGTTCGACTTGTCGCATCTGCCTGTCGAAGCCGCTGAGGTAGCCGAACTGCGTGTCGTCCAGGTCGGAGATTACGACCGCTGCCTCTGCATCGGCGAACACGTGGCCAATACGGATGAAATCAGTCCGGTGCGCATTATTTCCACCGATTATGATCCGGAGAGCGGGCGGCTCCGGATCCGATTCAAACTCGAACCATCGGCATGAGAACTTCGATTGCTCTATTTTTCAGTGCTTTGCTCTCGCTTTTCGGATTGGGCGAAGCTCGGGCCCGGCAGGCGGAAGACAGCCTCCTGAGGCGGCAGATCGGCCAAATGATTATCGCCGGTTTTCGCGGATTTACCGTCACCGATAAGGTGGCTGATGCCGTGCAGCGGCTGGGGATCGGCGGTGTGATCTATTTCGACCGCGACGTGCCGTCGGCTGTCAATCGGCGCAACGTGCGTTCGCCGGAACAGTTGCAGCAGCTGAGCGCCGACCTGCAACGGCTGGCGGCCGAGGCGGGGCATCCCGAACTTTTCATCGCGATCGACCAGGAGGGCGGACGGGTGAACCGTCTGAAGCAGGCATACGGTTTTTCGAAGAGCGTTTCGGCGGCTTATCAGGGGCGGGTCGATCGGCCGGATACGACCCGGCTGTGGGCGGAGCGGACGGCCGAAAGCTGTCGGCAGGCGGGGATTAATGTCGATTTCGCCCCTTGCGTGGATGTGAACGTCAATCCGGCTTGTCCGATTGTCGGAGCTGTGGAGCGGAGCTTCTCGGCCGATCCGGAGAAGGTGGTCGCCCATGCGCGGATATGGATCGATGCTTTGCACGGGCAGGGGGTGCGGACATCCCTCAAACACTTCCCGGGCCACGGCAGTTCGCGCGCCGACAGCCATCTGGGGCTTGTCGATATCACGCGGACGTGGGAACGTGAGCGGGAGTTGGCCCCTTATCGTGCGTTGATCGGCGAAGATGGTTATGCCGATTTCGTGATGGTCGGCCATTTGGTGCATCGCGGGGTGGATACGCTGCCGGCTTCGTTGTCGCGGCGGTGGGTGACCGACGTGTTGCGCGGCGAGCTGGGATATCGCGGTTTGGTGATTACCGACGACCTGAATATGGGGGCGATTACGGAACATTATACCTTGGGCGGGGCGGTCGAACGGGCGGTCAATGCGGGGGTGGATATGATAATTGTCGGAAATAACGGCCCGGTTTTCGAACCGGATTTGACCGCTCGGACCATTGAACTGATTTTTCAGGCAGTCTGCGAAGGGCGTATCTCGCGGGCGAGAATTGCGGAGGCGAGTGGGCGAATTTCGGTGATGAAACAAAATATTTTTCAATGATAAAAGTCATTAATTTGACGATTGGATGAGTCTCTAATCTTCATTTAATCAATCGATTTTGCGTGGTTGAGAGGCGATGGTTGCCGACAAAAAAGAGTATATTTGTCGGAACCATTCGTCTCTTATTTTTTGTTCGATGAGTTATTTGGCTCGCATTACGCAAGAGTGTCCCACGGCTGTCGTGCTGCTGGTCGATCAGTCCGGCTCGATGTCCGAACCTACCCGATGGAACGGTCGGACGGTGACCAAAGCCGAAGCGGTGGCGACGGCTATCAACGCGCTGCTGGCGGAGCTGATTGCCCGCACGCGTCGCGACGGCGGATATCAGCCTTATTACGATCTGGCGGTGATGGGGTATTCCGGGTCGGAGGTGCGGTCGCTGCTTCCGACGGTGGGCGAACGATACTTTTTGCGGCCCGAAGAGCTGGCCGACAATCCGGTCGCTACGCGCGATGTGCAGCGGCTCCGGACGTTGCCCGATGGACGACAGATGGCTACCGTGGTGCGCGAACGGGTGTGGGTGCAACCGGCTTCGGAGTGGAATACGCCGATGGTCGCGGCTTTCGGAGTGGTCTATAAGTTGCTGAAACAGTGGTGTGACAGGCACAAAGGGAGGCCTTGTTATCCGCCCACGGTCATCCACATCACCGACGGTGAGGCGACCGACGGTACGGCGCGCGAGGTAGCGGCAGCGGCCCAACGGCTGCGTTCGCTGGGGACAATGGACGGTTCGGTTTTGTTGATGAACGTACATATCTCGGCGGCCGAGGCGGAACCGGTACTCTTTCCGGCTGTGGCGGAGGAGTTGCCTGAGGAACGGTATGCGCGGCTGCTTTTCGATATTTCGAGCCCGATGCCGGATTTGTATCGCGACGAGATCGCGTGGCTGACGGGACGTGAGACGGGCGGCGAGGGGATGGCGGTGCGCGGAATGGCTTATCGGGCGAATATGACTGACCTCGTGCGGATGATGAATATCGGCACGGCAACTTCCGATTTGTTGGTATGAACGACAAAGAGAAATTCCTATTTCCTTCGACGACCGACTACCTCGAAGCGGTGGCCAATCCGACGGGCCGTTTTGCTACGCTGGCGGGGATTGCGGCGGTGACGGATCGGGCGGGCGAACCGGATTACACGGTGGGGACGGGTCGGGTGACTTTTCGGGTCGTGCGGGAGGGGCGACCGGTTGAATTGACTTGTTTTACGACGACGGCGGGGTATGCCGGAGCGGGGCGGTACGGCGAGTTGCTGGAGGATGAGATTTATGTTTTTCGGCATGACGGAACGGGGACTTATTATCCGGTGGCGTGGCGTCCGGTCTCGGATCCGGCGGATTGTCCGGTTGCGTGCGATGAACTTACGGAGGGGCGGTTGTGCGAGGGGCGGCGGCTGGTGGTGCGGAACGGTCGGTTCGGCTTTCTGGACGAGGAGGGGAGCACGGTGGTGGAGGCTCGCTATCTGTGGGCGGACGATTTCAGCGAGGGGCGTGCTCCGGTCGCGGTGCGGGCGGCGGTGGGCGAGGGGATGAGGATGGGGCTGATCGACCGGGAGGGTGGAGTGGTGATCGAGGCGGTGTATGACGATTTATCGTGGGATGGTTCTCGGTATGCCTATGTCGATCGGGGAGGGCGGCATGGGTGTCTGGATCGTATGGGGCGGGTGGTTGTGCCGTTGGAATATGAGGGGATGGGGGAGTTCGATCATGGTTTTGCGGTGGTGTGGCGCGAGGGGCGGTATGGTTATGTGGATGAGGGAGGCGAGTTGGTGGGAGCAGGCCTGGCGTATGCCGAGGCGTGGTCGGCGGAGGAGGATGGAACGGCTCAGGTACGGCGTTTGGAGGTGCAATCGGGAGGTTTGGAACGGATTAAGTTGCGGAAATAGCTGGGTGGGGAGGCGCGCGAACAAAGAACGGGGGTAGAGGCTGGCAGTGGAAATGCGCGAGCATTTCCCGTCCACGGGACGTGGGGCCTGCGCGGCCCGAGCGCAGTACCCTCCTGTCGAACAGCCGCGCGCCACGCCTAAAGAAGCGATTCAACTATTTCGGCGATGAGCCGAAATAGAATGAATCGCGCAGGCGCGCGAATAAAGAACTACGCGCGAAATCCGTCGCCCGCGGCGGAGCGACAGCGGAGCCGCAGTGAGGCTGACACGGGGCCGAGAGTTGGGGCGAGCTCGTTCTTCGGGCGGGAAAACCGTAACCGGTTTTTCCGCCGCGCCGGGCCGAGCTTTGGGCTGGAATTTGGGCGGTGAGTTGGGCTGTGCTGTTGGCCGGGCATTTGTCCAAGCTTTTGCGACTCGCAGAGTCGCGCAGTTCGCCGCCACCCCGCGCGGCGGACTTCCCATGATGGGGCGGTGCTTATGCGACCCCAAGGGTCGCCGGCCCTGTCGCCCAGCGGCTTTGCCGCTCGGGGGAGTGGGCGACAGGCCGAACCTGAAAGAATGGGACGAGCTTTGGGCGGTGGGTTGGGGTTTGTTTTGGGTCAAGCTCCTGCGGCTCGTAGAGCCGCGCGGGCCGAAGCCTCCCGCAGCGGAGGCCCGCAACTCGTGAAGCTCGTTTTGGGCCTCGCAGGCTTCAACCCGCTAAGGTAATTGCACTTTTGTAGACTTAGGCTCCTCCGCTGGCTCCGGCCGCCCCAATGGGGCTACATGTAGAGGCGCCTAAAAATAGTTCCAGCCCCTTGCTTCCCGTAAACGTGCAGCCCGTTTATTCCGAGAGGCAACGCAACAGACGACCGTAAGTGCGACCGTCAGCGATGCTGGGATGGAGCGTTTGCGTGTGGAAGTACAAGAACCGGCTGTTTTCTTCGCTGATCGTGGACGACCAAATAGAACCGTGACTGCCGACGCTGTACCATCCGCCCGTTGAGCCGCTGCGGTAGCCCGGGGCGGAAAGGGATTCAGCCCCCGCATTCTCAATAGACTGTTTCTGCTCCGGAGCTATCCGTCTTTATCCAAACTATAAAAAAGAGAGGGAAGCGACACTTCAATGTGTCGCTTCCCTCCGGTTTTAGTCATGATTGAATTAGAAGCGAACCCCGGCCGTCAGCTGGAAGACGTTGTTCCGAGAGTTGCCGGCTTTCAACGCGTGGCTTACCCCGAAATTGTACCGGGCATCCAGCACGATCGGCCCGAAGTCGTAAGAAATACCGACCGGAATGGCTACTTCAGCCGTGTGGAATGCATTTCCGACTCCGTCTTTCGTTTTAGTGCCGTCGATCTTGGTGATCGAACTTGCGCCGAGGCAGAAGCCGGCCTGAACCCCCGTCTTCAGGGCAAGGTTCTGGGTCACATAGAAGTTGGCCAGCACCGGCACGTTCAGGTAGTCGCTCTTGAGGCGCGTTTTGATTTTCGTACCGTCGATCGTCTCTTTGTTAGTTACGCCTTGTCGCGAATAGAGCACTTCGCCCGAAAGACCGAACCAGTCGACACGATACTCGGTGAAGATACCGGCTGTGAATCCGACTTTGGCGTTCATGTCCGTGTGGCTCATGTTCGACACGGTCATCCCGGCCTTAGGTCCCCAGGTGAACGTTTTTTGTGCGGAAGCGGTCGATACGCCGGCGATCATCGCTGCGGCTGCTGCCATGGAGAGAATAGCGTACTTTTTCATAACTGTAAATTTTTATAGGTTTAGGATAAAGTTATCTATTTGACCAGCCCGCAGACTCCGAGTAACTCTTCGTAAACGAAAGAGGCAAGGATTACGCGAACTGTCTCCACAGTCATTATCAAAGGTTGTGCCACACTCGGCGATTCGAGTCGAATATCACGGGCGAAATCCGTTTCGGGCCCTCCTGCCGCCTTGTAGGCTGCCTCTTTGGCGCACCAGAGCCATAAGGCCGGTCGGGAGGGAAAGATGCGGGCTGCTGTCGCCAATTCGCCCGGCGCGGCGATGCGAGCTGCTGCCCGGCTCGCATCCCGGTCGAGCCGTTCGATGTCGATGCCGCACCGCCCTGCGGTCGAAGCCGCTACGGCTGCCCAGCCGGTTGTGTGTGAGATAGAGATGTCCTGTTTTGTCGATGGCGACACCAGCCGGGGGCGCCCTTGGGGCGTGTATGAGATTCGTCCGCCCAGCTCTTCGCAGACCAGCATCCGCGTTCCGAGCCACTCGCGTCGCCGCTGTCCGCCGGAGCGACCGGTCGCTTCCGGAAAGGTTTCGAATACGGCCTGTTCTGTGTCCGTCAGTTGCGCCCGCTCCAAGAGTTCCGCCTCTGTGAAGGCCTCCAAAGGCGCCAGCCACACCGAAAATTCCGTTCCGTCGATCGGGATCGGGATCGTTCGGCTACTCTTTCTCTTCGTTCGTGTCGTCATGGTTCCCGTCCGTCGCCTCGTCGGGTTGCAGAAAAGTGACTTCCACTTCGGTAATGCGTCGGTTCTCAACGCGCAAAGCCTTGAATTCGATATCTCCTTCCTGTACGCTCTCCCCTTCGCAGAAAAATTCGCCGCGAATCTCCAGCATCAATCCCGCCAGGGTGTCCGCGTCGCCCCGCGCTCCGTCCAGCAGCCCGTCGGGCAGCTCCAGCACGCGGAGAAAATCGCCCAGATGGGTCCGTCCTTCGAAGATGTACCGGTGGTCGTCGATCTGGCGGAAGAAGTCGTCTTCGGTGTCCGATTCGTCGGCAATCTCGCCGACGATCTCTTCCAGAATGTCTTCCAGCGAGGCGATCCCGAGCGTCCCGCCGTATTCGTCCACGACGACGGCAATGTGGATTTTCCGCTTCTGGAAATCTTCGAGCAGGTCGTTGATCTTTTTATGTTCGGGCACGAAATAGGCCGGCCGGAGTAGCTGTTGCCAGTTGAAGCTGGCGTCGGCTCCCAGATGGGGCAGCAGGTCTTTGACGTAGAGAATCCCGCGGATGTCGTCAAGGTTTTCGTGGTAGACGGGAATGCGCGAGAATCCGCTCTCGACCACCGTCTGTTTCACGTCGGCGAAGGTCGCGCCGATCTCCAGCGCCCTGACGTCGATGCGCGGTTTCATAATTTGATCGACTTCGGTCGCGGCGAACCGGACGATGCCGGTCAGCATCTTTTTATCGTCTTCAGAGTCGGTCTCGGCAATCTCGATGGCGTCGGTCAGATCGGTCACCGAGAGATTGCTCTGTTTCCGGGCCAACGCCCGGGTAATCACGCCTCCGGTGCGAATCAGAATGGCCGACAGGGGCCGGAACAGACGCTGGAGCGACAGGAGCGGAACGCTCATCCGCTGGGCGAACGAGAGGCTGTTGTAGGCGGCGAAAATTTTGGGCATGATCTCGCCGAAAAGCAGGAGCAGGAAGGTGACGATAATCACCTTGACGATGAATTCCAGTGCGGTCGCCCCGCCGAATACCACCATACCGTCAATCAGGGAGTTGGCGGCGAGGATGGCGCCGATATTGACCAGATTATTGGTAATCAGGATGGTGGAGAGGAGACGGTCTTTGTCGTCGAGCAGCCGGAGGGCGGCCTGTGCCTGCGTGCCGTCCGACTCTTCGAGTTCGTGGATGTCGTTCGGTGAGAGCGAGAAAAAAGCGGTTTCGGAGCCGGACACCAAGGCCGAAACGATCAGCAGCCCGATGAGTGCGGCGAGAATCCAAAGCAGTTGCGGGTTGAACGGGAGAAATGCGATCCCTTGAAAATAGTCGTCCATAATCGGGGGTAAAGATAGCGATTTTTCGGCGATCCGGGGGCTAAAAACGCTTCGGTCTCGCCGGAACGAATCCGGCGAGACCGATGCGAGAGTCGAAACGGGCCGACGCTATTTCTGCCGTCCGAGCCGCCAGGCGACATGTCCGTTCCCGTGTCCCAGCACGAGCGAGTCGGCGTCGAGCCGCAGAACGGTCAGGGTGTCGCACATCGGCAGGGTTTGGCCGTTCCCGATGCTTTCGCCGGTCAGGATCAGGGCCTTCGGAGCCGTCAGGTTCCAGCCGGTGATCTGCAATGTCGCCATCCCGATCGAAGCGGCAGTCCCGTCTTCGTTCAGCGCGAATCCCTGCACCGCGGTCGAATCGATCGGATTCGGTTCCACCCACTGGCCTTGGATATAGAAGTAAGGCGAGTGGGCCGTGACGTTCAATTCCTGCGCTTCGAGCGCGTTGTGGCCCTGTACTTCGATCGTCCGGCAGGTCAGGCTGACCGAGTCGTCGACCAGTACCCCCTGTACTTTGGCCGGATCGGCGCCCAGCGTGCTGATGGTCAGGGTGTCTCCGGCTTCGGTCCGTACGGTGACGGTGTTCATCGAGGCGTCCAAGACCCGACCGTTTACGGTTTCGGTTTGTGCTGTTTTGGGGCCGCAGGCGGTCATCCAGCCACAAGCGACAGCTGCTGCGAAGAGCGCTGTCCGTGCAATGCGATGGTTCATAAATGATCGTGTTAAATGGTTTGTCTTCAGTGGACAAAGGTACTCAAAAACGGGTAACGATCCGTGCTTATTTGCCTCCTTGGGCGACGGTCGTCAGAAATTCTTTCAGAATCGACAGCGATTCGGACGGCTGTTCGATGAATCCCATGTGCCCCGACCGTTCGAGCCACGCCACGCGTGCCTGTGGCTGTGCCGCGGCCATCGCTTCGGCCGCCTCCGCCGGAATATAGTTGTCGCCCCGGCCGAAAATCATCAGTTCGGGGATGCCGAAACCGCGCATCTCGTCGTTGCGATCCAGCCGCCGCGACATCCCTCGCAGCACGGCCGCGATCGCGGCGTCTTCCGTCATCATCACCTGTTCCGAGAGCTCTTCGATCGCCTCGGAGCATCGTTTCAGGTTGGCCTCCGCAAAGCCTTTGCCGGGATTGACGCGCGCCAGCATCTCTTTTTTACCTGCTTCGATCAGCTCGATTTCGCGCTGCCGGTTGGCCGCTTTTTCGGGTGTGTCGGCGTTCGGCGAGGAGTGGAACAGCACCAGCCCCTCCACCTGTTCCGGGTGGTTCGCAGCGAGCGCCAGCGCGACGTAACCGCCCATCGAATGGCCCACGACCGTGCATTTTTCCACCCCGGCGACCCTCAACACGGCCGATACGGTGTCGGCCATGTAGTCGATGTCGATTACGTCGCGGTCGCCCCACTCCGAAAAGCCGTGGCCCGGCAGATCGACCCGAATCACGCGGTACTCCTTGCCCAGCTCGCCGGCGAAGTCGTCCCAAACTTCGATCGATTCCAAATAGCCGTGCAGCAATACGACGACTTGCGTCCCTTTCCCGGCGTCGGCATAGCGCACCGGTGTGCCGTCGGCGATGACGAATTTTTCCATGTCCGTTCGATTTTTATGGTCGGTTAAATTTCGATTTCTCCTTCGAAAATGCGTTCCGCCGGCCCGGTCAGCCGGATGTCGGCGAAAGTTCCGGTCTCGGTCTCGGCGAAGGTCACCCCCAGTATCCCGCCGCGTGTTTCGACCGTGAAATCGAAGCACTCCGGTTGCCGGACGGCATGCGTCACGAGTGCCGCAGCTGTCACGCCGGTGCCGCAGGCCCAGGTCTCGGCCTCCACGCCGCGTTCGAAGGTGCGCACCCGGATCCGTCCCTCGCCCGCCACCTCCACGAAATTGACGTTCGTGCCGCCGATGGCTTCGAAGTCGGCCCGCCGCCGGATCGTTGCGCCGAGCCGCTCCACGTCGAGTCCGTCCAGCCGGTCGGTGAATTCGACGTAGTGCGGCGAGCCGGTGAAGAGGAACCACGAACGACCGTCGGCCAGCTTTTCCGGCGCTCCGGTGTCGATCATCTGCAACCGGACGAGGCGGTCGTCGAGCAGTTCGGCCGTGTGGATGCCGTCGCTGCTGTCGAACCGTTTGACGCGGCCGCCGATGCCGAGGTGGTCGGCGAAGCGGACGATACACCGCCCGCCGTTGCCGCACATGGTGGATTCGCCGCCGTCGGCGTTGTAGTAGCGCATCCGGAAGTCGCAGCCGGGTGTCGCGCTGTTTTCGAGGGTCATCAGGCCGTCGGCGCCGATGCCGAACCGCCGCTCGCAGAGGGCGCGTATCTCCGGACGGGTCAGGGCGGGGGCGTCGTGTCGGGCGTCGAGCAGGATGAAGTCGTTCCCGGCGCCCTGGTATTTGGCGAATCGCACGTTTTTCATATCGGCAAATATAGCTTTTTATGCGTTTCCCCGGGTGACGGATATTTGCGGACGCGGGCGAGCGTTGGGGGTGGCTTGGCGGATATGCATTTAAATCCTATATTTGTACAATGGGCACAGGGGGCTGCTCCGGTGCCGGAGGTCTGAAATTTTCGAAACAGCGTATGATATGATACCAGAAATAGCGAACCATCGCAGTGTCCGGAATTTCCAGCCGGGGCGACTGATTCCCGATTCGCTGATGACCGAATTGCTGGCTGCCGCGGCGCGGGCGTCGACGGTCGGAAACATGCAACTCTACAGTATCGTGGTGACGTCGGCTGGTTCGCCGGTTTTCGGAGAGCTCGGGCCGTGCCATTTCAACCAGCCGGCGGCGACCGGAGCGGGGGCGTTGGTGACTTTCTGCGCCGACGTGCACCGCTTTTCGATATGGTGCCGGCAGCGCGGGGCGGAGCCGGGGTACGACAACCTGCAGTGGTTCGTGAACGGTGCGATCGATGCGCTGCTGGCTTCGCAGAACTTCTCGTTAGAGGCGGAGGCTAACGGGTTGGGGATTTGTTATCTCGGGACGACGACTTACAATGCGGCGGATATCGTGCGGATCCTGCACTTGCCGCGCGGGGTGGTGCCGGTGACGACGGTAGCGGTGGGGTATCCGGCGGAGCCGCTGCCGGAGCTGACCGACCGGCTGCCGCTGGAGGCGGTCGTGCATCGGGATACCTATCGGGACTATACGCCGGAGTGGATCGACGAGGTGTGGGCGGCGCGGGAGGCGTCGGAGGAGACGGCGCGACTGCTGGCGGAGAATGAGTTGCCGAATCTGGCGCGGATTTTCACCGAACGGCGGTATACGACGGCGGACAACCTCCGCTTTTCGCGGGCTTATCTCGACGTGTTGCGCGGACAGGGCATGTTCGAGTTCGACCTGAAAGACTGAAACCCTTTTTTTGACACGCATACTTCCCAATTCAAACGATGAAAAAGTTTCTTTTGTTCCTCCTGCCGGTCATCGGTGCGGCGGGTTGGCGTTCGGCTCAGGCCCAGACGGTTTTCGTTCACGAACCGACCATTCCGGTGGTTGTCGGGCGTGCCAATAATATTATTTTCGACCTGCGGGTGACGCCGACGATCGACAGTCTCTATATGAGCGGCGTGACGATCGAGTTTCCGGAAAAGGACTTGCCGTATATCGAGGCGGTGCGGGTCTTTTACACCGGAACCACGTCGATGCTCGGCTCGCGCACGGCGTCGTCCGGGCTGGCGCACGGCATAGCGGAGTATGGCGGGGGACAGACGGTTTACGACCATCCGGCTTATGCCATGCTGCTGGCTCAGGATACGACGGTGGCGGCGCAACGGGATGGGACGGTGACTTTGCGTTTCGATCAGCGGCTTTTCCCGTGGACGAATTACTTTTATGTCAGTCTGGCGGTGGCGAAGGATACGCCGCTGACTTTCAAGTTCGAACCGCAGGTCAAAGAGGTGCTTTTCAACGGGAGTGCGCAGGGGAGGATTACCCGCACGCGGCGGGCGGACGGACATCGGTTGGCGCTGGCGGTGCGGACGGCGGGGGACGACGGGGTGCATACCTATCGGATTCCGGGGCTGGCGACGACGGCCGAAGGGACGTTGCTCGGGGTGTATGACGTGCGGAATCACAACAATATCGATTTGCAGGAGGATGTGCAGGTGGGGCTGAGCCGGAGTACGGACGGGGGACGGACGTGGGAGCCGATGCGGCGGGTGATGGATTTGACTGCGTACGGTTCGTTGCCCCGGTCGCAGAACGGGGTGGGCGACCCTTCGATTCTGGTGGACCCTTTGCGGGGGCGGACGTGGGTGATGGCGTTGTGGAACCACGGGATGGGCGGCGGACGCGGCTGGTGGGCGTCGCACAACAATGCGATGACGCCGGAGGAGCAGACGGGGCAGGTGTTGCTGGTGCACAGCGACGATGACGGGCGGACGTGGTCGGAACCGGTCAATATCACGGCGCAGATCAAGGATCCGACGTGGCATTTGATTCTCCAGGGGCCGGGGCGCGGGATCGTGATGCAGGACAGTACGCTGGTCTTCCCGATTCAGTGGACGGATTCGACGCATATGCCGTTCGCGTCGGTGGTTTGGAGTCGCGACAACGGACGGACGTGGACGATCGGTGCGCCGGCGTTCACCAACACTACGGAAGCACAGGTGGTAGAAATTGAACCGGGGGTATTGATGCTGAACATGCGGCGGAACGGGGGCGATAGCCGGGCGATCTGCGTGACGCGCGATATGGGTCGGACGTGGGAGGAGCATGCGACTTCGCGCAGTGCTTTGCGTGAGCCGGTCTGCATGGCGAGCCTGATCCGGGTGCCGGCGGCGGAGAATGAGTTGGGGCGGGATTTGCTGCTGTTTTCGAATCCGGATACGACGCAGACGAGAGCGAAGATTACGATCAAGGCGAGCTTGGACGGGGGGGCGACGTGGCTGCCGGAGAACCAGTTGTTGTTGGATGAGGAGCCGGGTTGGGGGTATTCTTGCCTGACGATGATCGATCCTCGGACGGTGGGAATTTTGTACGAGAGCAGTGTGGCTCAGATGGCTTTTCAGGCGATTCCGCTCCGTGATATTGTCCGGAAGGAGCGGTAGGGCTTTTGTGCAGTGCGTAGGTTGGGGAGAGCTGCCACTTGCCCGTTGCGGGCCCGCGCGGCGTCGCGCGGGCGAAGAATGGGGGTAGAGGCTGCCGCAGCAAAACGAAGTTTTGCCCGTCCACGGGACGTGGGGCCCGCGCGGCCCGAGCGCAGTACCCTCAAACTAAAACGCGCGCCAACGCCTAAAGACGCGCGAAAAAACTTGCCCACTCACGAAAACTCCGTCGCCCGCCCGCGTAAAGAGGGATTTCACTCGTTTTGCGGTGAGCAAAATCGAGATGAAATCCCAGCGGGCGACGGCAAAACGCGGCGGAGCGACAGCGGAGCCGCAGTGAGGCGGACACGGGGCGGAGAACTGGGGCGAGCTTTGGGCCGTGCCTGTTCTTCAGGCGCGAAAACCGATTACGGTTTTCGCGCCGCGCCGGGCCGAGCATGGGGCTGAGATTTGGGCAGTGGATTGGGCTGAGCTGTTGGCCGGGCTTTGGGCATTGCTCTTGCGACCCTTTGGGTCGCGCAGTTCGCCGCCACCCCACGCGGCGGGCTGCAACTCGTCGGAGCTCGTTGCTGCTCTCCGCTGGTGGCGAACTGTTATAGGTCGAGAGCGAGTAGCGCGATTCGCAGAATCGCCGTCCTCGGCGAGGGCGTCGCTTTAGCGGGGCGCGCTGAGGACGAACCTCATAGCAAAGAGGCCGTGCTCTTGCGGCTCTTTGAGCCGCCGGGCCTGCGCGCTGGGCCTTCGGCCCACCCCCGGAGCGCGCAGCCCGAACCCAACAGAATTGGACGAAAGTCCGAAACCAAATGAGCCGAGCTTCTGCGACCCAACGGGTCGCGCGGGCCGGCCGCCTGCCCTCGGGCGGCCCGCAACACGCCGCTTGCGCGTCGAGAGTTGCTGTTCCTCCCGTGCGTCCGACCCGCTTACTGCGCGCTTCTGCTTACTGGGGTGTGCTTTTGTGATTCGGGTCGGAGCCAGCGTGGCCGGAAACGAGCATCGCGACGTTGCAGGCCTACGCCTGGGGTGGCTCCGGCCCGGGCGGTTCTACGAACCGCAGGGATGCACTCAAAACGCAAATAGGGTAACTCCAGTCCCTTGCCCCCTGCGGGCCCGCGCCCCGTTTATTCCGAGAGGCAACGCAACTGAAAACCGAAGGCACGAGGACTGCCGCCGTTAGGAATAAGGCTTTGCGGATGGAAGTATAAGAACATGCCGCCGGTCTCATCTATCGTAGAACACCAGCTGTACCCGTGGCTGCCGAGATTGTTCAAAAGGCCCGAGTACGCGTGGCGGCAGCCCGGGGCGGGGCCATCGACAGCCGGCCGCTGTGAATGATTGAGATATATTCAAAAAACGACTGAAAATATGAGAACTTCGATCCATGGATTATGGAGCCTCGTTTTGGGAGCCGCTTTGCTGGCCGGCTGCCGGACTGCTGCGAACGATCAGGAGCGCGATCTCGCACAGTTCGTCGATCCCCGGATCGGATCTGGCGGACACGGACACGTCTTTGTCGGAGCCAACGTGCCGTTCGGAGCCGTACAGCTCGGGCCTACGAATATCAGTCAGGGATGGGACTGGTGTTCCGGCTACCATGTCAGCGACACCACCGTCATCGGCTTTGCCCATACCCATCTCAGCGGTACCGGGATCGGTGATAAGGGCGATGTGTTGCTGATGCCGCTGACGGGGACATTGACCGCTCCGGTGAAGGCGCAGAACTATCTGTCCACCTACTCCCACGACCGGGAGGAGGCGCAGGCGGGATACTACAAGACCCGGCTCGACCGGTACGGAATCGACGCCGAATTGACCGCTACGCCGCGCGTCGGTCTCCATCGATACACCTATCCCGCTACGGATTCGGCGCGGGTGCTCGTCAATCTCTTCAACGGCATCGGCTGGGACTGGCCGACGGAGTTGAAGATTCGGGCCGTGAACGACTCCACTGTTGAAGGGTATCGCCTCTCGCGGGGATGGGCTGAGGACGATCGGGTCTATTTTGTGGCCGAGTTCTCGAAACCGTTCAAAAACATCGCCGTGTATGCCGATACCACCGTGTTTCCGGCTAAAGAGGGGCGACCGGCGCGGACGGTGGTGACGCCGGAGGCATATGCGGTGTTCGATTTCGGGCCGTTGACCGAAGGAGAGACGGTGGAGGCTCGTGTGGCGATTTCGGGGGTGAGCGTGGCAGGCGCTAAGGCCAATTTATTGGCGGAGGCGCGCGGCCAGGGATTCGACGAAACCCGTGCGGCGGCGCGGAGGGAGTGGAACGACCTGTTGGCCCATATGTCCGTCGAGACGACCGATACGGCCCGCCTGCGGACGTTTTATACCGCGCTTTATCATGCATCGATTTTCCCGGCTGTTTTCAACGACGTGACGGGTGAATACCGGGGGGCCGACGGCAGGATTTATGCGGATTCGAGTGCCGATATCTATACGATTTTCTCGCTGTGGGATACCTATCGGGCGGCCAATCCGCTCTATACCCTCACTGCGCCGGAGCGCGTGGGCGATTTCGTGAACTCCTTCATCCGGATTTATGAGCAACAGGGGAAGGTGCCGGTGTGGCATCTGGCGGGGAACGAGACGAATTGCATGGTCGGATTTCCTTCGGTGCAAGTCATTGCGGATGCGATACTCAAGGATATTCCGGGGTTTGACCGCGAGAAAGCGTATGAGGCGATCCGGGCCTATGCGCAGCTCGATGAACGGGGGTTGCGTCAGGTACGCGAGCGCGGCTACATCCCGGCCGACGAGGAGGGCGAGTCGGTGGCCAAGGCGCTGGAGTACTGCATCAGCGACTGGAGCGTGGCGCAGGCGGCCCGCAAGTTGGGGCGAGAGAAGGATTACGACTATTTTATGGAGCGGTCGAAAAATTACCGCCATTACTTCGACTCGACGGACTGCTTTATGAAAGGGCGGCTGGCCGACGGCTCGTTCCGGACACCGTTCAATCCGGACTACTCGACCCACCGGGGAGATGATTTTTGCGAGGGCAATGCCTGGCAATATACGTGGCTCGTGCCGCACGACTTCGAAGGGCTCTTCGCCTTGTTCCCCAGTCCGGAGGCGGTTGAAGCGAAGTTGGACAGTACGTTTACCGTGCCGTATAACGGCGGGCCGGAGGCTTCGCCCGATATTTCGGGCCTGATCGGCCAGTATGCCCAAGGCAACGAACCGAACCACTCGACGATCTATGCCTATGCTTACCTCGGGAAGCAGTGGAAGACCGCCCGGCTGGCGCGGCGGATTCTGGACGAATTTTTCGACGATACGGTCGAGGGGCTGTGCGGGAACGAAGACTGCGGCCAGATGTCGGCCTGGTATGTCTTCAATGCGCTGGGCTTCTATCCGGCCAATCCGGCCAACGGCGCGTTTGTGCTGGGGAGTCCGGTTTTCGACCGGGTCACGTTCCCGGTTGCAGGGAATAAGCGATTTACCGTCGTGGCGGAAAACAACGGGCCGGAGAATATCTACATTCAGTCCGCCACGCTGAACGGCGAGCCCTACTCGAAGGCCTATATCACCTATCGGGATATCATGGGCGGCGGAGAACTGCGGTTGGTGATGGGCCCTCGGCCGAACGAAGCGTTCGGGGCCGGGCTGGCCGATCGGCCTCGTTCGGCGGTCGAATAGCGGCGGAGGGAACCCGTCCGGGGCGAAAAATGGCTGCGAGTCAGGAAAAAAGTATATATTTGCAACTTCATATCACCCGAAAAAACAAAAACAAAATAAAACTATTTACGATCCATGCAGAATAAAGGCGCACTCAAGTTCTTGGCCATCATGCTGGCCATCGCCTGCGCGTTCCAGCTCTCGTTCTCGTTCGTGACGCGGAGCGTGCGCAAGGAGGCGGCCAAAGTCTCCGGCGGGAACTCGGCTGTTGAACAGGCCTACCTCGACTCCATGAAGTCGCAGGTCGTGTACAACCTCGGACTGGTGAAATACACCTACGCCGAATGTCAGGAGAAAGAGATCAACCTCGGGCTCGACTTGCAGGGGGGGATGAACATCACCCTCGAAATCGCGGTCGAAGATGTCCTCAAGGCCCTTTCTAACCACAGTACCGACCCGCAGTTCCTTCAGGCTATGGCGGATGCCAAGACGGCTATGCGGAGCAGCACCGACGACTTCATCACCCTGTTTGCGGATGCCTATCGGCGGATTGCGCCGGAGGGGCGGCTGGCGGCTATCTTCGGAACCTATGAACTGCGGGGGAAGATTACGCCGGAGTCCACGAATGAACAGGTGATCCGCGTGTTGCGCGAATCGAGCGACGCGGCGATCTCCAACTCGTTCAACGTGCTCTCGACCCGTATCGACCGATTCGGGGTGATTCAGCCCAATATCCAGCGGATCGGGAATACCGGTCGGATTCTCGTCGAACTGCCGGGTATCAAGGATCCGGAACGGGTGCGGAAACTCTTGCAGGGGACGGCCAGCCTCGAATTCTGGACGACCTATACGGCGAAGGAGCTCTATCCGATGATGGCGCAGGCCGATAACGAAGTGGCCGGTTTGCTGGCGGCGGAAAAGGCTGCGAACGCTTCGGCTTCGGAGACTGAAACGGCTGCGGAAGCGGCTGATGAGGCGGCGAAGGATTCGACCGACGTGCTGTCGGCTCTAGGCGCTGCGCAGGGTGAAGACGGAATCGCTGCTGCGGCGACGGGAAATGAAATTTCATCGTTGTTCAGCGTCTTCCAGCCGTTCCAGGAGGGGGGCGTGATCGGGCTGGCGCAGTCGTATGACACGGCGAAGGTCAATACCTACCTCAATATGCCGCAGGTGCGGGCGATGTTCCCGCGCGACGTGCGCTTCATGTGGGGGATCAAGGGGATCAAAGGGAATCCGACGGTCTTCGAACTCTATGCCATCAAGGGGAGCAACGACGGGCGGCCGGCGCTGGACGGGAGCGTGATTACCGACGCGGTCGGACAGTACGGACAGACCGGTTCGTCGGCCGAAGTCTCGATGAGCATGAATGCTGCGGGGGCGAAGACCTGGGCGCGGCTGACGGCGGATAATGTGGGACGGTATATCGCGGTGGTGCTGGACGGGTATGTATACTCTTGCCCGATCGTGAACGGCGAGATCGCCGGGGGGCACTCGCAGATTACCGGCGACTTTACGATTGCCGAAGCGAAGGACTTGGCCAATATCTTGCAGTCCGGACGCCTTCCGGCTCCGGCGCAAATTGTGCAGGAAGCGGTCGTAGGGCCGTCGCTCGGCCAGGAGTCGATCGACGCCGGGATGATCTCCTTCGTACTGGCATTCGTGCTCGTGCTCATCTACATGTTCTTCTTCTACAAGACGGCGGGGATGGTCGCCAATATCGCTCTGATCGCCAATCTCTTCTTCCTGTTCGGAGTCTTGGTTTCGTTCGGTGCGGTGTTGACCTTGCCGGGGATTGCCGGGATCGTCCTTACCATGGGGATGGCGGTGGACGCCAACGTGATTATTTACGAGCGGATCAAAGAGGAACTGCACTCGGGTAAGGGGCTCAGCCTCTCGATCGCTGATGGGTTCAAGAACGCTTATTCGGCTATTATCGACGGACAGGCGACGACGTTGATTACCGGTATCGTCCTCTTCATCTTCGGGACGGGGCCGGTGCAGGGCTTTGCCACGACGTTGATTATCGGGATTTTGACTTCGCTCTTCTGCGCGATCTTTATTACGCGGTTGATTTTCGTGGCGATGCTCGACAAGGGGTGGAACATCCGCTTCTGGAACCGGATGACGGAACACTTCCTCGGCAATGCGAAAATCGACTTTATCGCTTGCCGGAAATACACTTATATTATCTCCGGGACGCTGATTCTCGTGATGATCATCTCGCTGGCGACCAAGGGATTGAGCTATGGTGTCGACTTCTCGGGGGGACGGGCCTATGTGGTGCGCTTCGACCAGCAGGTGACGGCTAACGAGGTGCGGGCTGAGCTCGACAAGGTCTTTACCGACGGGCTGGAAGTGAAGCAGTATGGGAATAAGGATCAGAAGCAGATGCGGATCGTGACCCAGTACAAATACGCGGACGATGCGGACGGGGTGACGAACGAGATCAACGAGATGATTTATCGGGCTTTGAAACCGCTCTATAAACAGGACATCTCAATCGAAGACTTTACGACGACGGTCAATAATCCGTACGGGATTATCAGTGCGGAGAAGGTCGGGCCGAGTATTGCGCACGATATCAAGGTCAATTCGTTCATTGCCGTGATCTTCTCGCTGATTGCCATCGGGATATACATTGCGATCCGATTCAAGAACTGGCAGTATGGGATGGGAGGGGTTGTCTCCCTGTTCCACGATGCGATTCTTACGATCGGTATCTTCTCGCTGTTGTACGGTTTGCTGCCGTTCAACCTGACGGTCGATCAGTCGTTCATCGCGGCGATCCTGACCATCATCGGGTATTCGATCAACGACACGGTGGTGATCTTCGACCGGATTCGTGAAAATCAGCATCTCTATCCGCGGCGGTCGCGGCGCGAAAATATCAACCATGCGATCAATAGTACGCTGGCCCGGACGGTCAATACGGCGGGTTCGACGTTTGTGGTGTTGCTGGCGATCTTTATCTTCGGTGGCGAGGTGATTCGCGGTTTCGTCTTCGCGCTGATGTTCGGGGTGGTGATCGGGACGTTCTCGTCGGTGTTCGTTGCAACGCCGGTGGCATACGACATGATGACCCGCAAGGAAAAACGTACCGGAAAGACGATTGCCGATTAGTCCGGCGCGATTCTTTCTCAGTAGTATTTCGAGGCAGCCTCTCTTCCCTTTGTTTGGAGGGATGAGAGGCTGTCTCTTTTTTATATGTCTGTTCTGTAAAGAATGGGAAAAGTGTATGTTTTTTGCATGGTATGTTTGTGATGTGATAAACTGATGGAACAGAATGATGGAATTGCTTGAATTGAAAGAGGCGGCTTTGGAACAGGTGGTTCGGCCGTCGGAAGATGGGACTTATCGTCCGGTGGGGGAGAGACCGGTTGTTTTGGATTTTTATGTGCCGTGGTGTCAGCCGTGTCGAACGATGTTGCCTGTGCTTGAGGAGGTTGCGGAGGAGTATGCGGGTCGGGTCGATTTTTATAAAATCGACATCGACCGGGAGCGACGGATTGCGGTGCGGTTCCGGGTTCGGAATGTGCCGGCTTTGGCTTTCCTATCGTCGGATGGGGTTTCGGGGTGCGGGGTACATGTCGGTGCGCTGATGAAAGCGTCGTTGCGGGAACGTGTCGAGGCATTGCTGGCGTCGTCGTGTTGATAAGGGGCCGAGGTATAGTTTCGCGTATTGCTTGGGGGTAGAGGCTGCCAGTTGAAATGCGCAGCATTTCCCGTCCACGGGACGTGGGGCCTGCCCGGCCCGAGGGCAGTTCCATTCGGGTCAAAGCTCGACGCGCGCCCGCCTAAAGAAGCGATTCAACTATTTCGGCGGTAGCCGAATATAGATGAATCGCGCAAGGCGCGCGAAACAAAGAATTGGGCCGAGGCTGTCCATTCCGAGTGCCGGGAGGCACCGCCCGCCCGGCGTAAGGGCAGTTCCCTCCCGTAGCCAAAGACGCGCGCCTCGCCTAAAGAAGCGATTCAACTATTTCGGTTTACGCCGAAATCGCTGAATCGCGCAGACGCGCGAAAACGCGGCGGAGCGACAGCGGAGCCGCAGTGAGGCGGACACGGGGCGGAGAACTGGGCTGTGGGTTGGACTGAGCTGTTGTCCATGCTTTTGCGACCCTTTGGGTCGCGCAGTCCGCCGCCCCGGCAGGGGGAGGGCTGCAACTCGTTGAAGCTCGTTGCACTCACCGCTGGCGGCGCCCCCTCCCGCGCCGAGGACGAACTTGACAGAATATAGCGATAAAATGGGAACGGGCGTTGGGTTGATCTGTTGGCTGTGCTTCGGGGGAGTGGGCGACAAGCCGAACATGACAGAATGTGGTGATAAACGGGCGGTGGGGTGGGTGAAACTGTTGCGATCCTTTAGGGTCGCCGGGCCTGCGCGCTGGGCCTTCGGCCCACCCGGGGAGCGCGCAGCCCGAACCCGACAGAATTGGGCTGAACCTTTGGTCGTGGTTTGGGCTGATTTGTTGGTTGAGTTTCTGCGGCTCGCAGAGCCGCGCGGGCCGAACCTCTCCCCTCGGGAGGCCCGCAACACGCCGCTTGCGCGTCGAAAATTGCGATACCTCCCGGACGTCCGACCCGCTTTGCTAGGGAGGTAGTGAATTAGAGATTGCTTTTGAGGGTCGAAGCCTGCGGGGCCCAGAGCAACGTTAGTTGCGGGCCTCCGCTGGGGGAGGCTTCGGCCCGTGCGGTTCTTCGAACCGCAGGATTCAGTCAAAAGTAGGGTAGAGGCTGTCTAATATTAAGGTAGCTCCTGCCCATTGCCCACCGCGGGCCCGCGGCGTTTATTCCGAGAGGAACGCAACTGAAAACCGTGGGCGCGGTCTGTCGTGTAGTTGGGAATGAGTCCTATTGTGTTGAAACTCAGGTAGACGCCTTTTATGTCGTTGATCGCAAAGGCCCAGCTGTATCCGGAGTTGCCGACGTCGCTCAACGCACCTGAGGTGCTGAGGCGGAAGCCCGGGGCGGCGGATGAGAGGACATTGTCAGACTGATCCTCAACAGAGCAAACGTAGCAGGGCCGGATCTTTGGAACAAAGATCCGGCCCTGCTGTCAGTTAAAATAACTTCGACTATTTCAAGTTAGGATTCAACCCCGCCCATTCCGAAATGGCCGGAATGATACCCATGCCGATCACCTCGTCCCGCAACTTGCACAGGTGTCCGTAGCTCTGTTGCAGCGATTCGGTCTCCTGAGCCGTCCCGGTCGGTACCTTATAATGTACTCCGTCTTTGTCGATTGTGGTTTCCATCGCCATCATGATGTGATCGAAGCCCCCTTCCGAAACGTACACTCCTGCCGGCCAGTGGAAAGGAGCGCCGCCCATCGCTGCACGGATCATTTCGACCGACACGTAAGCCGGGCTCTGGAACGACGACCGACCCCGGAGGTCAATGATCCGTTTCCCGCCCTGAATCACGTGTTGCCGGATGGCGGCCCACTGTTCGTCGGTCAGGGCCGGGGTGCCGATCAGTTCGGTCAACGGTTTGCCGTCCACCTTGACGGTTGAAGCGAAAACGGCCATCTGTTCGCCGTGTCCGCCATACGTCCGGGCGTCGGTCACCCGGTCGTGCGCGATACCGAAATGCTGTCCCAGCGCCGTCCGGAGCCGCGTGCTGTCCAAAGCGGCGAGGGTGCTGACCTGAGACGGCTTCAGACCCGAATAGATCAGGGTGACGAGGCCGGTGATATCGGCCGGGTTGAAGATCACGACGACGTGTTTCACATCCGGGCAGTAGGTGCGGATGTCTTTCCCGAACTGGGCGGCGATTTCGGCATTCCCTTTCAGGAGGTCTTCGCGGGTCATGCCGGCTTTCCGTGCCGCACCGCCCGACGAGATGATGTATTTCGCGCCTTTGAGCGCTTCGGCGATGTCGTTGGTCCAGGTGAGGTTGATCCCTTCGAAACCGCAGTGGTACATCTCTTCGGCCATCCCTTCGAGCGCCGGGGCGAACGGGTCGTAGGCGCAGATGTTCGGGGTGAGGCCCATCATGATGGCGGTCTGTACCATGTTCGAACCGATCATGCCGGCGGCGCCGACGATGGTGAGCTTTTCGTCTGTCAGGAAGTTCATAAATATTGGTTTTTAGTTGTTAGTGTCGTTTCTACAACCCGGCGTTACATCAGTGCCGGAGCGAGGTGGCGGGCCAAAAGGTATCCGCCGCCCATCAGCCACACGAAGAGGATAGCGGCCAGTATAAAGGGTTTGACGCCTGCTTTGCGAAACTTCTCGATGCTGGTTTCGGCTCCGAGCGCGGTCATGGCCATAGTCAGCAGGAAGATGTCCAATTGTTTGAGGAAGGCGATCACTCCTTCGGGCAACAGGCCGAACGAGTTGAAAGCGATGACTCCCAAAAAGCCCACGGCGAACCACGGAATCGACACTTTGCCGCTTCCGTTGTCAGAGGTTGCTGCCGTGTTGCCGCGTTGCTGCAATTTTCGTGCCCGTGCGCGCGCGATGGCGAAGCCAAGAAGCAGTAAGACCGGGACGAGCATCATCACGCGGATCATCTTGACGATGACGGCCACGCCGGCCACTTCGTCGCCCATGGCGTTTCCGGCTCCCACGGCGTGGGCCACTTCGTGCAGCGTCGCGCCGGCATAGAGTCCCATCTGTGTCGGGTCGAGCTCCAGAATGCCGTTTCGGTACAGAGCGGGGTAGAGGAACATGGCGATCGTCCCGAAGATCACGACGGTGGAGACGGCTACGGCGGTTTTATAAGGTTTGCTGTGGATGGTGGCTTCGGCTCCGAGCACGGCTGCGGCGCCGCAAATGCCGCTCCCGACGGAGGTCAGCAGGGCGATTCCGCGATCCATTTTCAAGAGTCGTCCGATCCAGATCCCGCCGTAGATGGTTCCGGCGACGATCACGGCGTCGATCACCAAAGCGGCCCAACCGACTTGTACGACATCCTGGAAGGTGAGGTTGAAGCCGTACAGGATGATCCCGATCCGCAGCAGTCGTTTGGAACAGAAGAGGATGCCGGGCACCCAGGTGGCCGGCAGCCGGTTGCGGAGGCTGTTGGCGTAGAGCATTCCGAGTATGATCCCGACGATCAACGGGCTGAGCGAGAGGCTGCTCACCCAGCGGGTCTCGGCGATCCAGAAAGCGGCGCAGCTGAACAGGGCGATCAGCAGTACGCCGTGTAGCATATTTCCGCGGTGTTCACTGAGTTTCATATTTTTTCTGCGGTTTGTGTGCTTGAAACGATAGGGGTTGGGGGCTTATTGTTTATGGGCAGTCCAATTTCGTTTTATTGGGGTCGAGGTCCGGTTGCTTTGGGGTGCCTCTTGGGTAGAGGATGGTGATTATTTAGGGTAGACACAGCCAGCAAAAGACGCAGTGCGTCCGTTTATTCCGAGAGGCAGCGCAACTGAAAACCGTAGGTACGGCGATCTGCGCCATTGGGTCGGAGGGTTGCCGTTTGAAAATCCAAATAGATACTTGTGATCTCTTTGGTTGTAGACGACCACCCGAACCCATGATTTCCTACATTGCCCGTCAATCCTGTATTACAATGACGGAAGCCCGGGGCGGGAGTATCTTGCTATAAAATGTCCGTAATCAACGCCTCCAACTCTGTCAGCGGCATTCGGCGACGAACCGATCGGCCGAGTCCGGATGGCAGGACGAAATCGATTTCCTGCGCTTCTCGTTTTTTATCTGCCTCAACGGCGGCAATCAACTGAGATTTAGTGACTTCGATCGTGGGGTCGATTGAGGTCGGCAGCCCCATTCCGCGAATCGCTCGGGCAATCCGGGCCTCTTCATCTGCCGTGAGCAGGCCGGCTTTAACAGCTGCTCCGGCCGCCACGCAGAGACCGATGGCTACCGCTTCGCCGTGCAGGTAATGTCTCGTGCATTTCTCGATCGCATGGCCGAAGGTATGGCCCAGATTCAACAGTTTCCGCTCGCCGTGTTCTTGTTCGTCCGCTGCTACTACCCGGGCTTTCAGTCCGACTGTGGCGACGAGGATGCGGTGGAGTAGTTCCGGGTTGCCGGTCAGTGTCTCGAATGTCTCTCCTTCGAAGGCTTCGAACAGGGCGGCGTCGCCGATCAATCCGCACTTGATGGCTTCGGCCAGACCGGCTCTCAACTCCCGTGCGGGGAGTGTCGAGAGCATCGTCTGATCGCACAGCACGAAGTCCGGTTGGTTGAAAACTCCGATTAGGTTTTTATAGCCGTCCAGATTGACGCCGTTCTTTCCGCCGACGCTTGCATCGGCCTGAGCGAGCAGGGAGGTGGCTACGAAGCCGAAGCCGCTCACGCCTCGCATATAAACCGAGGCGACGAATCCGGTGATGTCTGTCACGATGCCGCCGCCTATGCCGACGATATACGAGCCGCGGTCGGCTCCCATTCGGAGCAGTTCGCGACAGACTTGTTCTACGGTGGTCAGTGTTTTTTGTGTTTCGCCGAGTCCGATCTGGATATGGGGATAGCGTCCGATCAGTTCCGGATAGGATGCTGCCAGGTTCGGGTCGGTGATGACGATAGGGCGTCGTCCGGCGAGCAGCGTGTTGAGCAAGGGCAGGGCTTCGCCGATCACGATGCGCGACGGGGCTTCCGGTTTGTCCGGGCGCGGTACTGAAATTTCCTGCGTTTTCATCGGAGACAAAATTAACAATATTCTCCGGATGGGCGACGGGCGGGCGCGGCGGCGCGCGGACAAAGAGTTGGGCTGAGGCGGTTAAGCGATACGCAGTATCGCTCCGTCCCGCCGGGGCGCCCGCCCGCCTAAGAGGGCATATTCTGCCGGATTGGCACTCGGCCAATCCGGCAAGAATTGCCGCGGGCGACGAAGAAATGCGGCGGAGCGCAAGCGGAGCCGCAGTGAGGCTGACACGGGGCGGAGAATTGGGGCGAGCTTTGGGCCGTGCCTGGTCTTCAGGCGGTGCTCGTGCGACCGTTAGGTCGCCGTCCTCGGCGAGGGCGACGCATCAACGGCGCGTGGGGGGGCGCGCCGAGGACGAATTTCGCAGAATGGGGATGGGCGACAGGCCGAATTTGAAAACTGTGGGATGAACTTTTGGTCGTGCTTTGGCCGAGCTTCTGCGACCCAAAGGGTCGCGCAGTCCGCCGCCACCCCACGCGGCGGATTGCAACTTGTCGGAGCTCGTTGCACTCACCGCTGGCGGCGAACTTTTGCAAACAGGCCGAGGCCGAACCCGACAGAAAATGGCTGTGCTCTTGCGACCCGTAGAACCGCTGGGCCTGCGCGCTGGGCCTTTGGCCCACCCCCGGAGCGCGCGGCCCGAACCCGAAAGAATTGAGGAGGTGAATGGGGGAAAGTGCTTTTGAGGGTCGAAGCCTGCGGGGCCCAAAAGCAACGTTAGTTGCGGGCCTCCGCTGGGGGAGGCTTCGGCCCGCGCGATTCTTCGAATCGCAAGCATTTCCCGTTTATTCCGAGAGGCAACGCAACTGAAAACCGTAAGCGCGGCTGTTCGAGTAGCTGGTATTGAGCCACGTCACGCTGAGACCCAAATACATGCTATGTATATCGTTGACCGTGGAAGCCCAGCTGTAACCGTAGTATCCGATGCCACTCAGTGCGCCATTGGTTCTCTCGCGGTAGCCCGGGGCGGGGACAGCAAAAGAGGCTTTGAAAAGATAATACGAAAAAGAGGCGACCCTTTGCGAGGTCGCCCCTGTGTAAAATGGAACGAAAGATGCGTTCGGAAAGAAAACAGTTCTCAGAGACTATTTTCCGTTCGTTCCCTCCTTCGCCGTCCGCGGCACAGCCTGCAACAAGGCGACCAGATTGCCCTCGCCGTCCAGCATCAGAAGCCGTTCGCCTTCGAGTTTCAATCGTTTGATGTCCGTCAACCGACTTACGAAGCCGTCTTCGATCTCCGTATCCGGGCAGTACATCCGCGTGACGCCCGCATTCTTGATCTCGATGTTGTGCTCCGGATCCTCGTAGAGGCTGTAACCCGCGAAGAAGTTGTTGCACGGAGCCTGTCCGTAGATCATCTTTTCAGCCGCGTCGAAAGTCAGCGTCACCGCCTTGTCGGTCGGCACCGCTGCGCCGAGGAATTCGATCAGACGCCAGTCGTCCGCTTCGAGATTCGCAATCTTCGGGCTCCCTTTGCGGCATGCGCAACATGCGCTCAGTAAAACGGCCGCCGCTCCGACGGTCGCCAGTATCCATCCTTTTTTCATGTCGATGTCTGTATGAATGGTGAGTGAATAAATCTTTTGGTGTTCCGTAATGGCCGGACTGCCGGTTCGACAGCCTCTGCAAAAGTAGCACAAATTCAGCGAGTGCAAAATTCCTGCCAGAGTTTCTCCGGATGCCTCGCCGCCCGCTGTGGTCTGCGCGGCAGTTTCGCCGAAAGGCTAAAAATTGATCGATAGGTAGTTACGTATGCGGAAAAATTATACTTTTGCAGTCGATTATTCCGGAACGTACCGGGAAACAGCTCGTTTTCAATCTATGAAACACATTGACAATAAGATCGTTATCTCTTTTCTATGCGGAGCGTTGTTTTTGGGCGCGTGCAACAAAAGCCAGGCTCCTTCCGTGTTGGAGCACGGAAGCGAACGGCAGACCTATCCGTTGGTTTTGCAGGATAACGAGGCGCCTGGGGAGAATCTGGCCGAAAAAATTCAGGAACTGTCGGTCTATCACTTCAGCAACGGTAAGTTTTATCTGAAACAACAGCTGAAACCGAACGAGAAGGGCGAAATTGCCGTTTCGGCGGCCGGTGGGTCGCGGCTCTATTTCATCAGCGGCATTCCTTTTTCGCTCTCCGGAGAGACCATCGACGAAGAGAATTTCCGCAATATCGCTGTCGGGCGGGATTTGCACGACAACTCTGCGCCGGAGTTTATGACGGCCGTGGTCGACCTTGGGAATGATACCGAAACGCGAGGGGGGGGGGATCCCCGAACTGTCTCGCTTAAGCGCAGCGTGGCGCGGCTCGACATCGATGCTTCGACGGATAGCAAAATACGGATCAGCGAAGTCCTTGTCGAGAATGCGCCGGCGGAGATCTGTCCGTTCCGCGAAGGCCAGCAGGCGTCGAAAGAGACGATCACCTACCGGAAAGTCTTCGAAACGGCGGTAGGCGGCAAACTGGAGTCCGTCTTCCGGATTTTCGAAAGCGCCCAGCCGGTGCACCTCGTTTTGCTCGGAAGCTATGACGACGCGCCGTTGAGGCTGAAGCTGGAGCTGCCGACGGTCGAATGCAACAAGGTCTATGCCGTGGAGGTGCGGAACTCCGGCGCGATGATCGAAGGGGTGGTCGAGATCAAGCCGTGGGACGAGGGCGGAACGGTCGTCGGAAGTCCGGATGCGGGGAATCGTATCGTGCTCGATGCGGCGCGCTCCCGTTTCCCGGCGGGGGTCAAGGTCGATTATCAGAATAACCTGATCGAAGTGCCGGCCGAAGGGGCGGCGGGGATGAAACTCGCGTTCTTGGGCGACAGCCGGATCGATATCGACTCCGTCGAGGGGTTGGACCCGGATGTCACGCTCAGCGGCGTTTCGGTGTCGGAAGAGCCCGACGGCGGGTTCGTCTCGATGTTCGACGCTTCGGTGGCGGCCCAGGGCCGGGGACGGCTGGGCTATTCGGTGCTCGTGCACCTGAAGAGTGCGCTGACGCAGCTTTCGTACGACTATGTGGAGATTCGGGTCGCGCCCAGCGAACATCAGATCGAAACGGTCGAAATGGGCGGGCTGACCTGGATGGCGTTCAATGCCCGCACGCACGACCTGGAAGATCAGGTCTATCCGCTCGACGGCCTGACGGTCGAGGAGATGTACCGAGAGAGCTGGATCAACACCATCGGCGGTCTGTTCCAGTTCGGACGACTCTATATGTATGTGCCGTGGCAGGGATACAATCCTTCGAATAACCTCGGAAATCAGACTCAGGATGCTCCTTGGATACACGATACCCATATGCCGTGTCCCGAGGGTTACCGGGTGCCGACGCGGGCGGAGTGGCGGGCCATTCTGCCGGCCTCGGCCCAGATTCCGGGGAACTATACCACGGCGACCGGCGAACAAATTACGGCTACGCTTCATGTCGCGAATGGGACGCTCGTGACGCCGACCGGGGTGACCGGAACCCAGCGTTACGTGAAACTCTCCGTCGATGGGACGGATCGTTTCTTGATCTTCCCGATGGCAGGCTATAAAGGCGATAAATCAACGTCGAACAATCCGAATTTCGGCAACTGGGCTTTGATGTGGACCAACGACCGGACGGGGTGTCCGGGAGGGTATGCTTGGCTTCGCAGACTCTCTTTCTCGGCGGCAACCAATTCTCTCTCGTTGATTGATGAATACCAGTGGCAGATGGAAGGATTCGCATACGTGCGGTGCGTCAAGAAATAAGAGAGGAGGCGTGTGATGAAAAACAGACTGAAAATCGCTATTTTCCTTCTGGGCACCGTGTGGGTAATGGCCGGGTGCTCAAAACGACAGGAATTCGACCTCCGGCAGCCGGGCGAGGGGAGTGTCACTTTCGTCTTCGGCTTTCAGGCGGAGAACGACTCCACCCTTCCGACCCGGGCCGACGAGACAGAGTTGCTGCCCCGGGATCAGATCGGACAGATGTGGTATATGATTACCGACAGCCGCGGCGAGAAGCTCGACCTGCATACGCACAAGTTGGAGTCCGACTTTTCGAAACTGACGGTCGAGGGGCTGAAAGAGGGGGATTATACGGTCGTCTTCATGGCGACTTCCAGTCGGGAGCAACAACCGGCGGCGGTCGATCTGCCGCAGAGGCTGGCGGATGTCTGGCTGCGGAATCCGACCGATGCCGAACCGCTGGACGAAATCTACTACTACAAAAAGCTGGATTTGCATGTCGGGCGGGCACAGGCTTCGGTCTCGCAGCCGGTGGCTTTGGAACGCTGTGTGGGGCGGGTCGATGTGGATGTGAATGTCTCGTCGGAGTACATGTGGCGGTTTATCCGCAAGATCGAAATCGTATTCGACGAGGCGGATGGGGTCTACACGGCTTTCGATGCGACGGGAGCCTATTCCGGCACCGGGGCGATTCCGGTTTATGACATTACGGAGAGTCGTTCGTTCTACTCGTTGCCGAGTCGGAAGGCGTTGTCGGGGGTCGTCACGATCGAATCGGAACGCAGCGACGGGATGCCGTTCGTGCGCAAATACCGTTTCTCGGGCTGTCGGATCGAGGCGGGGCGGGTGGCGCATATCCGGATAGATTATCAGCATCCGGAGAGTCGGGAAGGGTTGCTTTATGTGCGTGAAAACGACTTGTCGCGGTTCGAAACCGATACCATGTTCCTGGCGGATGAACCGCGGGAGGTGTTTTATAATGCGGGGCGGCGCTCGTTCTATCCGAATGCTCCGTTACAGGTTTCGGTGGCGGGGGATCATCGGTTGCTGGTCAAGTTCTTCTCGCCGATCGCGATTCGGGATGTGAAAATCCTGTGCCGGTTCAATAAGTTCAGTCCGGAATTCGTCGAGTTGGCGCAATTCGATTTGATTTATCCGTTCATGGAGGCTTCGTTCCCGTTGCCGGTGGTCAGTTCGGAGCGCACGTTCACGACGGCGTCCGGCCGGAAAATCGTGGTGCCGGCTCAACCGGATCTCTCTGGTGAAGATGTCTCGCTGATCATTCAGACGGAGGATCCGTTCATGAAGAAAATCGAACGGATCGACAGTCGGTGGTATATTCGGTTTTCGGCCTATTCGGCGGATGCGGGACATGCTTATTGGCGGCATATGAATCCGTTGCTGTGTCGGCATGGGGTGGCTTTGGCGCTCAATATGGCCTTTATGTTCGCGTCCGAGGAGTTCAATACCGAGATGGAGAAATACGATGGGCGGCTGCTGGACAACGGTCGGAATCCGATTGATCTCGATCAGTTGCGGCAACGGATTCGCAGCCATGGGGGGCTTTCGCTCGGTTGTGTGTCGGGGGTCGGCGGCTTGGGGGGCGGACAGACTTATGGATTGGCGAACTATTGTTATACGGGGGTCTATTTCGATGCGACGTCTCCGAACAGCCATCCGCATAGTTATCCGCGTCAGGCGATGTTCCACGAATATGGGCATTGTCTGGGGTATAGCCACTCTAGTACGATGACTTACGGGGATCAGTGGACGGTGCTTTGTGCGACGGTTTTCGTGCAGATGGGGAAAGACGGGAAGTTGCCCGTTTGTTCGAAGGATGCGGTGGGCAACTTGCCGATGTAGAGTTGCCGGATGTAAGTTTTCGGAGGCCTGATGCAGGTCTGAGAACCAGGGCGCCTGACGCATTAGCGTCGGGCGCCCTGTATTGTAGGAATCTTTTTCAATGAGTTGGGCTGTCGGTAACTTGAGGATGCGCAGCATCCGTCTAAAGTTTGGCTACGCGTTGCCTTCGGCTTCCTCGTGCTATCTCGGCATAGCCCGTAAACGGTCTCTGCTCTCGGAACGCTACTCGGTTCCTCCTTGCACCTCGGCCATTCAAACAAGTTTGATGGCACTCGGTTGCTGCGTCGGTTTTCTGGTTCTCTTTGTTCACAACCGACGCTGCCAGCGAGGGCAATGCAAACGCAGTTTGCAAATTGCCGAGCGGCGAGGAGGAAGGCGAAGCCAACGAGAACAGTTCCAGCCGGGGCAGTGATCAGATCGCGCGCCGCCGCCTAAAGAAGCGATTCAACTATTTCGGCGGTAGCCGAATATAGATGAATCGCGCAGGCGCGCGAAAAGCGCGGCGGAGCGAAAGCGGAGCCGCAATGAGGCGGACACGGGACGGAGAACTGGGCTGGGCTTGGGGCTGTGACAGTTCTTTGGGTTCGAAAACCGGTTGCGGTTTTCCCGCTGCGCTGGGTCGAGCTTGGGACTGAGATTTGGACTGTGGGTTGGGCTGAACTGTTGGCCGAGCTTTGGTCTTTACTTTAGGGCCGAGAGCGAGTAGCTAAGTCCCCGTGGTAACGGTCGGCCCGCAGCCCCCGG